>NZ_BCSL01000001.1:0-176556 GCF_001570845.1 Dietzia papillomatosis NBRC 105045
TCAGCCCTCGATGGGCTTGCTCTGATCCCCGTCGAGCATCCAGCGCGGCGTGACGAACATGCCCGTGACCGACGCGCACAGGGTGTCACCGGCGTGCAGCGTGCCCGTGCACCACAGTTTGCGCCCGTCCACCCGGTCCTGGCGGGCCTCGAACCGCAGGGGCGTGTCCAGCGGGGTGGGGGCGACGTAGGTGACCTGCAGGTCCACCGTCATCCCGATGCGCTCCGCCGCGGCGTTGGCCAGGCCGAGCATCTCGTCGAACAGCATCGCCACCACGCCGCCGTGCACACATCCGGGCGGGCCCTGGAACTCCACGCCCAGCGTCAGGTCCGCGCGGACGGTGCCGTCCGGGAGTACGGCGGCCTCCAGCGGCGGGGCGGCCGGGTTGCGCGAGCCGATCACCGGGTTGGAGGCGATGTGCTCGGGCACGCCCCATGAGTCGTACTCGGCCGGCGGGTGGGGGGTCGCGGCGTTCTCGATGCGGTCGGCCAGCTCGCGGGCCAGCTCGATCTCCGCGGACAGGTCCTCGAACTCCGCGCCGGAGACGAGGCCGCGGATGCGCCTCAGCTGGCGGGCGAGCTCGGTGGCACCGGAGGCGTGGTCGGGCTGGTCGAGGAAGGTCTGAGCGGAGACGGCTTCCCCGAATTCTGGCTGTTCGGTCACGCCGTGTGACGTTACTCCGCGGTCGGGCGCCGCCCGACGCGGCCCGGCGTCAGGCCGCCACCTCGCGGAGCCGGGCGGTCGGCGGGCACAAGTCGGTGTCGAAGATCCCGCCGGTCGTCAGCGCGCGGATCCGGCGGACCTGCTCGACCAGGGCGTAGAGACCCTCGTCGTCGTCCATCCGATCGACAGCGCGACCACCGCCGCGCGCGGGGTCCCACGGACCCGGGTCCATCCCCGGCCGGTCCCGTCGCTCGACGGCGACCTGCCCGCTCACGCCTGCACCGACCCGACGGCGTCCGCAGCGGCCGACGCGCCGCCAGCACCGGTCGCCCCCGCCGCGCCCCGACCCGCACGCCGGCCGAAGAACGACCCGTCGCCCAGCGAGGTACCGGAGATGTAACCGTCACCGTGGAGCCCGTGGGTGCAGCGGCCCGCGGCGAACAGGCCGGGGATGGGCTCGCCGGCGCGGCTCAGCACCCGGGAGTCGAGGTCGGTGTGCAGGCCACCGAGGGTGAACCCCTGCGCCTTGAGCGGGAGGCCGTTGAAGGTGTCCGGTCCGCCGGCCCCCGTGGGGTACGCGCCGAACGGCGGCTCGAGCGGGCGCACCCACTGCGCGCTCTTGCCGAACTGCGGGTCCTCGCCACGGGCGGCGCCCTCGTTGTAGCGGCGCAACTGGTCGGCCAGCGCGTCGGCGGGCAGACCGCAGTCGGCCGCCAGCTCCTCGATGGTCTCGGCCGCGTGCATGGGCTGCATGCCCCACAGCTCGTTCTCCGGGACGTCCTCGATGCCCTTGCCGTCGATGATCACCCACACCGGCGGGCGGCGGTGGTGCACGGCGGCGTGGCAGTACAGGCCCGGGTAGACCTCCTCGTTGATGAAGCGGTTGCCGTCGCCGTCGACGAGCATCGAGCCCACGACCAGGCGCGGGATGATGAGCATCGCGGTCTCGGTCTGGTGCATGCGACGCACCGCGGCGCCGACCTCCATGCCCATCTCGATCCCCGAGCCGTCGTCGCGGCCGTCGGAGACCTTGTCCTTGCCCAGCTGCTGGGGCGCCCACTGCTCGAGCATGCGGTCGTTGTCCACGAACCCGCCGGTCGCCAGCACGACGCCGCCGGTCGCGCGGTACTCGCGCTCCTCACCGAACTGCGTCGCCCGCACGCCCACCACACGGCCGCCCTCGACGATCAGCGACCGCGCCTTGACGTCACAGTGCAGGTCGACGCCGGCCTTCTCGGCGGTGGCGACCAGCGAGTCCATGAGGAGGTTGCCCGCGAAGTTCGGGCCGGGCGGGCGGTGACCGCGGGCGGCGGGCTTCGCCAGCGAGGCGTAGGGCTCGGCGCGCTCCCCCATCCACATGAGCCCCGAGTCGTCGCCCGGCATCCACGTGGGGGTGTCCCACAGCTTGTGGTTGAACACCGCGCCGTGGTCGACCAACCAGTCGTGGTGCTCTACCGCGCCGGCGCAGTACTCGTCGATCTTGGCCTGATCGGCGTTGGGTCCGAGGACGGCGGTGAGGAACGCGCGCATGTCCTCGACCGTGTCGGAGATGCCGAGCGCCCGCTGGGTGGCCGTACCGCCGCCAAGGTAGACCTCCCCGCCGGACTGCGCGGACGAGCCTCCGGGCCCGGAGGCGCCCTCGAGCGCGATGACCGTGGCGCCGGCCTCGGCGGCCTCGATCGACGCGCACGCTCCCGCGATGCCCATCCCCACGACCAGGACGTCCGCCGTGAATACCGATGGACCGGTGTCCGATGAAGTGTCCGCCATACCGGAACTATAACGTGTTCACCCCCTCAGTCAGCGCATTAACGTGGTGGTCATGACTTCCTCCTCCGAGGCCGTGAGCCTCGATTCCCTCGACACCCGACTGGCCGTCCTCGAGGCGCGGCTCACCGACACGCACGACCGCCTCGCCGCCGCCGAGGACGAGCTCGCGATCCTCCGGATCCTCGCGGCCTACTCCCCGCGCGTGGACTCCGGCGACGCCCAGGGCGTGGCCGAGCTGTGGACCTCCGACGGCGTGTATGACGTCGACACCGGCCGCCTCGAGGGCCACGACGGCCTGGTGGAGATGGTGACCGGCGACGCGCACCAGGGTCTCATCGCGCACGGGTGCGGTCACGTGCCGAGCCTGCCGGTGGTCGTACTCGACGGCGACCGCGCCGTGGCGACCGGCTACACCCAGCTCGTCGTCCTCTCCTCGAAGCCGGGTCGGTACACCGTCGTGCGGGTGACCGCCAGCCGGTGGGAACTCGAGCGGCGCGGGCCGGTGGACGCGCCCGACCGTGGGTGGCGCGTCGTGCTCCGCACCGCCCGCGCCATGACCGACGACGGCGAGGGCCGCGCCCTGCTGGGACGTTCGCGCGAGAGGTAACGTGGCGGGCATGAACCGCCGACGCCGTGCGTCCGCCGATCCGACGCTCCGAGCGGGCCGCCTCGCGCTGCTCACGACGTCCGCAGTCCACCTGGGTTTCCAGTCCATGGTCACCTCGGTGGTGTATCCCCAGCTGTTCGACGGCCCCACCCACGGGATCGCCGAACGTCAGGCCGATCACGCCCGCCGTATCGCCCCCGTGGCCCTGACGCTGTACGCGGCCGGGCTGGGCGCGACGGCGTGGACGGCCTACGGGTCCATCCGCTCGCGCGAGCGGACCGGGCTGACCGCCACGCTCGTCGCCTGCGCGGCGGGCGTCGCGGCCCCCGCGGTGACGGCCGGGGTGGTGCCGCTGCACGTGGGAATCGCGCGTGAACAGGTCACGCGGCCCCGCATCGCCGCACTCCTCGCCTCGGACCGCCTGCGCACCGGACTCGCCGCGCTGAGTGTCGTGGCCGCCGCGCAGGCGTTGAGCAGAGGTTAGGTCCGCCGCGCGCGGGTCACGGCAACCAGCGCTCCCAGGGCGACCACGCCCACGACCAGAGCCAGTACGTGGTAGGCCGGGATGAGCCCGATGCCCTCGGCGATGACCGCCGCCACCACCGCCGGCACACCGAGCGAGGTGTAGGCCACCACGAGCAGCGCGGAGAAGACCTGCCCGCGTACGGCCGGGGGCGCGCTCTGCGCCACCAGCGTGTTGCCCATGAGGAACAGCAGACCCATGCCCAGCCCGGTGAGCGCGGCTGCGGCGATGAAGCCCGCCACCTCGCCGGCCGCCAGGGACAGGGATGCGACGACCAGCCCGGAGACCAGGGCCCCCACCCCGACGGCCACCCCGAGCCGCCACCGCTCCGGCCCGGATCGCAGGTTCCACACGAGCTGGGCGATCCCCGCCGCACCCTGCAGGCTGGCCACCACGAGTCCGGTGACCATGTAGTCCGACCGGCCCATCAGGTCGCGCGCGATCGCCCCGCCCAGCCCCAGGAAGACGCCGCCGACGGACCACGAGACGGTCACGCACACCGCCGCGAGGGCGAACGTGGACCGGATCTCCGCCGGGACCGTGGGAGGCCGCACCCGCAGGGCGTCGCGCGCCGTCGCGGAGCCGCCCGCCGTCTCCGGGACGAGGGTGGCCACGGCGACGAGGAGCGCGACGGTGGCCGCGCCGATCACGAGGTAGGGGTGCACGAGGGGTGACGACGACGAGGTGGCCACGGCGCCCGCGAGGAGCACTCCCACCGCGATACCGAAGTTGGTGGTGGAGCTGCTGGTGAGTGCGCCGACCCGTGAATCGCGGGTCGGATGGAGCTCGATCAGTGCGGCGGAGGCCGAGCCGGTGATCAGCCCCACCGCCAGTCCCTGGATGATGCGGCCCGCGATCAGCCACGCGACCGACGGGGCGGCCGCGAGCATGCCCATGCTCGCCGCCAGCAGCGCCAGCCCGGCCAGAATCACCGGTCGGCGACCGATGGCGTCGGAGAGCCGCCCGAGGAACAGCAGGGGCACGAGGACCGCGAGGGCGTACACGGCGTAGACGACCGTGATGGTGGTGCCGCCGACCGCCCACGACTGCTGGTAATCGACGTACAGGGGCGAGGTGGTGGCGCTGGACGCCAGTGCCACGGTCACCACCAGGGCCATGAGGACGAACGGGACCCATGACGAGCGGGGGGTGGTCTGCACGGTCTCCCTATCCGCCGGATCCGGCGTCGGTCGGGGTGGCGTCCTGTGCCGCGGCGGGCTGCGGCGCGGTCCGCGCGGTGGGCGCCGATGAGTGGAGCCTAGGGGATTCGAACCCCTGACATCTGCCTTGCAAAGGCAGCGCTCTACCAACTGAGCTAAGGCCCCGTCACCGCCAAGCATAAACGCCGGACCGCAGCGTGCGGATCCGGCGTCTGCCTTGCGGAGTGGGCCTAGGAGGACTTGAACCTCCGACCTCCAAATTATCAGTTTGGCGCTCTAACCACCTGAGCTATAGGCCCTCGTACCGATGGATGAATCTACCCGACGCACTCCCCCGGACCCAAATCGGCAACTCGGAGGCGGTCACGGACAGCGCGCCGGGCGGCCTCCGGGCCGTCCCCCGGTGCCGCGTCAGTTGCGGCGGTCACTGAGCGTCACCTGCACTCCGCCGCCGGTCAGGTCTGCCGCGAGGTTGTAGATGAACACCGCGAGCGTGGCCAGGATCGACAGCAACAGGACGTTGAGCAGACCGACGCCGCCGCTGTAGAGGAAGATCGTCGACGGACCGATCACGGACGCGGACTCGTCGCCGGCCACCCCGGACAGCAACCCGCCGAGCCGGTCCCACACGCCCATGCCGGACAGCAGCAGGTAGGTCACGCCGATCGCGACCATCCACACGAGGTAGAGGGCGAACATGAGCCCCAGGACGGTGGTGAACGCCGACCACGGGTCGATCCTGCGCAGTACGAGGACGGACTCGAGCGGCCCGCGGCGCTCGGTGGGCGATACCACCGGTGCGGCCCGACCGGCGGCCCCACCCGAGTGGGCCTTGGACAGTCCGCCGCTCACGCCCTCGGCCCGGTGCTGGGGCGCCGCCGGGAACGCGGTGGTGGCCGCCTCACTCGCGCCGGATCCGGACCCGCCGTACCCGGGCTCCGGGGCGGTCGCCCCGGCGCCGGGACCTTCGGTACCGGAACCCGCGGTCCCGGAACCCGCGGTCTCGGGACGCGCGGCGGCCGGATCGGTCGGGTCGGTCATCGCCTACTCCTCCGTGATGGACTCGGCCTCGGCCTTGTCCTCGTCGTCGGGCTCGTCCGCGTTGCGGGCGATGGCCAGGAGCGAGTCGCCCTCGGCGAGGTTCATCAGACGCACGCCCTTGGTCTGCCGGCCGGCCTTGCGGACCTGCTTGGCGAACGTGCGGATGACGCCGCCACTGGACGTGATCGCGTACAGCTCGTCCTGCAGCTCCACGATCGTCGCGCCGACGAGCTTGCCGCGCTTGGGATCGAACATGAGCGTGAGTACGCCCTTGCCGCCGCGCCCCTGGGCCGTGTACTCGCTCAGCGCGGTGCGCTTGGAGTACCCGCGCTCGGTGGCCACCAGCAGGAAGTACTTCTCCTGGTCCGACGTGTCCGCACGGACCACGGACATGCTCAGCAGCGCGTCGCCGTCGTTGAACCGCATCCCCATCACGCCGGACGTCGCGCGCCCCATCGGGCGGAGCGTGTCGTCGTTGGCGTGGAAGCGGATCGACTGGCCCTTCTCCGACACCAGCAGCAGGTCGTCGTCCGGTCCGGCCAGCGCGGCGCCGACCAGCTCGTCCCCGTCGCGCAGGTTGACGGCGATGAGGCCGCCGGAACGCGGGGAGTCGTAGTCCTCGAGCCGCGACTTCTTGACCAGTCCGTTGCGGGTGGCCAGGACGAGGTACGGCGCGTCCTGGTAGCTCTTGATCCGGATGACGCCGGCGATCCGCTCCTCCGGCTGGAACGCCAGGAGGTTGGCCACGTGCTGGCCGCGGGCCGTGCGGTTGGCCTCCGGGAGCTCGTAGGCCTTGATCCTGTAGACCCGGCCCTTCGTGGTGAAGAACAGCAGCCAGTCGTGTGTCGAGGAGACGAAGAAGTGGCGGACGATGTCGTCCTGCTTGAGCTCCGCTCCGCGGACGCCCTTGCCGCCGCGCTTCTGGGCGCGGTACAGGTCTGTCCGGGTGCGCTTGGCGTACCCGGTCTCCGTGATCGTGACGACGACGTCCTCGCGGGCGATGAGGTCCTCGTCGGTGACGTCTCCGTCCGCCGGGATGATGCGGGTCCGACGGTCGTCGCCGTACTTCTCGACGATCTCGCGCAGCTCATCACCGACGATCGCGCGCTGACGCTCCGGCTTGGCCAGGATGTCCTTGTAGTCGGCGATCTCGAGCTCGATCGCGGCGAGCTGATCGATGATCTTCTGGCGCTCCAGTGCCGCCAGGCGGCGCAGCTGCATGTCGAGGATCGCCTGCGCCTGGTCGTCGTCGATCTCGAGGAGGTCCTTGAGGCCCTCTCGGGCGATCTCGACCGTCTCCGACCGACGGATCAGGGCGATGACCTCGTCGAGCGCATCGAGTGCCTTGACCAGACCACGAAGAATGTGGGCGCGCTTCTCGGCCTCGTCGAGCAGGTACTGGGTGCGCCGGACGATGACCTCGACCTGGTGCTCGACGTACAGACGCACGAGATGGTTCAGCGCCAGCGTCCGCGGGACACCGTCCACGATGGACAACATGTTGGCGCCGAACGACGTCTGCAGCTGCGAGTGCTTGTAGAGGTTGTTCAGCACCACCTTGGCCACGGCGTCACGCTTGAGCGTGACGACGATGCGCAGGCCGACGCGATCCGAGGACTCGTCGTCGATCTTCGAGATGCCGGCGATCTTGCCGTCGCGCAGCTGCTCGGCGATCGACAGGATCATGTTGTCCGGGTTGACCTCGTAGGGCAGCTCTGTGATGACGATGACCGTCCGGTTGCCCTCCTCCTCGATGGAGGTCTTGCCCCGCATGCGGATCGAGCCTCGACCCGTGGAGTAGGCGTCCTTGATCCCCTGGTCGCCGACGATGTAACCGTGCGTCGGGAAGTCCGGGCCCTTGATCCGTTCCATGCACGCCGCGAGGGTCTCCTCCTCGCTGGCATCCGGGTTGTCCAGGCACCAGTAGATCGCCTCGGCGACCTCGCGCAGGTTGTGCGGCGGCATCTTGGTGGCCATACCGACGGCGATACCGCTCGAGCCGTTGACCAGCAGGTTCGGGATACGCGAGGGCAGGACGACCGGCTCGGACGTCTTGCCGTCGTAGTTCGGCTGGAAATCGACGGTGTTCTTGTCGATGTCCCGGACCATCTCCATGGCCAGCGGGGTCATCTTGCACTCGGTGTAGCGCATGGCCGCGGCGCCGTCGTTGCCCCGCGAGCCGAAGTTCCCCTGCCCGTCGACCATCGGGTACCGCATGGCCCACGGCTGGGCGAGACGCACGAGGGTGTCGTAGATCGCCGAGTCACCGTGCGGGTGGTAGTTACCCATCGTGTCGGCGACCGGCTTGGCCGACTTCACGTAACTACGCTCGGGCCGGTAGCCGTTGTCCCACATCGCGTACAGGATGCGACGGTGCACGGGCTTGAGCCCGTCCCGCACATCCGGGAGTGCTCGCCCGACGATGACGCTCATCGAGTAGTCGATGTAGCTTCTCTGCATCTCGGCCTGGATGTCGACCGGCTCGATCCGGTCGTGGCCCCCGGCCTCGGGCGGCAACGTCGTGTCCGTCATGGGCTCCTCTTCTGTCGCGCTCGAAGCAGCGCCACCGGGCACGCTTCGACCCCACCAGTCTATAGGACCAGCGGAAACGCAGGGTCGGGCGCGCGGGGGTGCCGGGTCGACGACCCACCACGGCGCCCGCTCCGGCGCCGGTCGGAAGCGCGCCTCGTCATCGGGACCGGCCTGGCCCGGCAGCGGTCTGCCGTCCCGCGGCACCTCGCGCGCATCGGGGCCGCCTCCGCGCGCCTCCCGATGTCGCCCCGCGCCGGATCGGCGCGACTGGATTCGAGGCCGATCGCGGCCGGTTCCCCCCGATCCGGTGATGCCGATCACCATTCAGGCCGCCCGGGCGCGGTACGAGGGCGGCGAACGTACGACAAAGCTGACTTATCGTCCAGTTCTCGGTTCGGACGCCGTCTTTTCAGCGAGCTGAGTACGTCCCGGGAACGCAAAGTAAGGGCAATTTTAGTGTGTACGCCGTGATCACAGCACCTTGGCCACATTTCGCTGTTTGTGACGCGTCCGCATACCCAGGCACCCCGCTGCCCGTTTGTGATCGAACGTTGAGATAAGGACTGTCTTATAGTAAAGAGATTTTCTTGGGAAAATGTCGGGCCGAGACTGTTGTGCGGCCCTGTCACCGGGCGCACACTTTCTCTGTCGCACGGAGCACCGTGCGAGGGGATCGGGGCGAGAGTCCTGATCCCCGGGGGGACGCCGCCACTCCCGAGGGGGATCGGGAGTGGCGGCACTACAACAGGGATGAATATGTTCAACACCGCTGCGCGCGGTGGCTCGAGCTGGGGGCTCTCGCCTCTGCAGCGATCGGGTCTCCGCGCGGTCACCGCTCTCGCCGTCACCGGCGCCATCACCGCTCCGCTGGTGGGTATCGCCACCGCCCAGACCGGGTCTCTCGGATCATCGGGATCAGGTGGGTCCACCCCACCCGCGTCGAGCACGACGCCGACCTCCAGCACCACCCCGACCACGACGCCACCGCCCTCCGCCGCCCAGGCGACGGTCGAGCTCCGTGTCCTGGTCCTCGACGACGGGGATTTCAGCGGCGAGGCGTTCGCCACCCGGCTGGCCGCCGAGGGGGTCGAAGTGGACCGGATCAACGTCAAGGCTACCGGCCGCCAGGCCATCACCCGGGCGATGCTGGCCGACGACGCGACCAAGACCGCGCGCTACATGGGCATCGTCTCCGTGGCCGCCGATCGCACCGGGCTGACCCCGGAGGAGAACGCGGTGATCGATCAGTTCACCGCCGACTACGGAATCCGCGAGGTGTCCGCGAACGTCACGCCGGTTGCGGAAGTGGGCCTCGTGCCGACCACCGGCGGCACCAACTTCGACGCCACCACCGCCACGCTGACCGCGGGAGCACTCTCCGGCGAGTGGTCCTACCTCGACGGCCCCGTGCCCTTCGAGAATCTGAGCTCGACGGTGGCCGAGTCGTGGGGCTACGCCGCGACGCCGGCTACGGGCGCGCAGTTCGTACCCCTGCTGACGGGCCCGTCCGGCGGGGCCGGCGTGATGATGGGCGTCCACACGCAGGGCACCCGCGAGCGCCTCGTGATGACCGTCGCGATGAACCAGTATCAGCACCACTTCAAGGCGCTCTCCCACGGGATCATCACGTGGCTGACCCGCGGCGTGTCGACGTCGCTCTACCGCAACGTGTTCAACGTCCAGGTCGACGACGTCTTCCTCGCCGACGACGAGTGGAACCCCGTCGGCAACTGCACGTTCGGGGTGAACTGCGAAGACGAGCCCGAGGACGGGGCCCTCACCGAGTCCCGCATGGTCGCCGCCGATGTCGGCGTGGCCACGAGTTGGGAGGACTCGAACGGCATCCAACTCGACATGACGTTCAACGCCTTCGGCGCGGGCGACGACGGGCTCACCGACGCCCTGCTCGCGGCGAAGAACCAGCTGCGGTGGATCAACCACACGTGGGACCACACCAATCTGGACAGCCTCGACCAGGCGGAGATCACCGCGCAGATCCAGCAGAACATCGACTGGGCGCGGGTTAACGGCGTCCCACTCGACGCCACCGAACTGGTCACGGGTCAGCACTCGGGCACCGCCTCGGGTCCCGCCAGGCGCGACAACCCTGCTCTCGCGCCGGCGCTGGACGACACCGGCGTCACCTGGATCGCCGGCGACGCGTCGGTCGAGCCGAACCAGCGGCCGCTCGGGAACGCGCTCACGGTTCCTCGCCACCCGATGAACATCTACTACAACACCTCGACCAAGGAGAACGCGGTCGACGAGTACAACTGGATCTACACCCGGTCCGACCAGGGTGGTTCCGGGACCTGCGAGAGCAACGCCGCCTCGACCTGCCTCGACGCTCCGTTGCCCCTGGAGAGCGGCTTCGACGAGTACATCGTCCCGCAGGAGGCCCGGCACGCGCTCAGCCACGCGCTGAGCATGGACCCGCGGCCGCACTACGTCCACCAGTCCAACATCACCGGAGACCGCATCCTCTACCCGGTGTTGGACGCGATGGTCCGCGACTACCGCGCGCTGTTCAACGACCGGTCCGCGCCGCTGCGCAACCCCTCGCACGCCGAGCTGGGGCGCGAGATGCAACGGCGCGCCGCCTGGGCGGACGCGGCGGACTCCGTCACGGCGACCGTCCGCGGCTCGACGCTCGTCATCGAGAACGACGGTGCCGCCTCCGTCGAGGTGCCGATCACCACCCGCAGCGGCTCCGCCTTCGACGGCGAGGCCTACGCCGGGTCCGAGTCACGCTGGGTGACGGTCCCAGCAGGCGGCGAGGTCACCTTCGAGCTCGGAGACGACGTCGGGTTCCTCACGCCGGATGAAGACAGGGAAGAGCCGGCGGTCGCCGCCCGCGCTCTCCCGCGAGCCGCCGGGGCCGCCGCGGCCCCGTCGCCCGGTCAGAACTCCGTGGTCGTCCCGCCGATCAATGACGCCACCCGCGTCGGCGCCGTGGGCGAGGGCCCGTCGGCGAGGGGCTGACGACATGCGTATCGCCCTGATCAACGAAGGCACCTACCCGGTCAACACCGGCGGCGTCAGCACCTGGTGCGACCAGCTGGTGAGCGGGATGCCGGACCACACGTGGGAGGTCGTCACCTTGACGGGCGGCAGCCGCACGCCGATCACGTGGACCGTTCCGAGCCAGGTCAGGTCCACGACCCTGTACCCGGTGTGGGCGCCTGTCCGGGCCGGCCTCCCCGAGAGCCGGCTCCTCACCCGGCGGAGGCGGGCCCGCGTGCGGGCCGCCCTCCGCGACCTCTGGGCGGCGATTCTGCCGCCCGCCGAGACCATCACGGTCGCCGACGGCACTGTGCGCCACGACCCGGCCCTCCTGGGCGCGGCGCTCCGCGAGCTCCTCGCGGCCGGCGGCGGTGACCTCTTCCGACTCCTGGGGTCGGAGAGTTCCGCCGAGGCCCTGCTCGACGCGTGGTGGGGCCACTCCCCCGCGCTGGACCGGTCCGCCCGGCTCAGCGTGGGGGATGCGGTCGAAGCCGCCACTCTCGTCGATCGCACCCTCTGCGCCACCGACGTCCGATTCGGCGACGTCGATGTGGTCCACGCCTCCTCCAACGGGAGCGCCGCGTTGGTCGGACTCGCCCGTAAGTGGCGGGACGGCGTACCACTGATCCTCACCGAGCACGGTGTCTACCTGCGGGAACGTTACCTCGCACTGGCGGGCACCCAGCTCGGCTGGTCGGCCCGCTACGCCGTGTGCACAGCGCTCCGGGCCTTCTGCGTTCTCGTCTACAGCGAGGCCGACCTCCTGCTCCCCGTCAGCGATTTCAATGCCCGGTGGGCCGTCCGCCTCGGCGCCGATCCGGCCCGGATCCACACCGTCCGCAACGGTGTGGACGTGTCGACGATGACGCCGGTGGGCCCCGAGCCCCGGGTGCCCACGATCAGCTTCGTGGGCCGCATCGACCCGCTCAAGGACCTCGAGACACTGGTCCGCGCCTACGCACTGGTGAGGCGGGAACTCCCCGCCACGCGCCTGCGGATCTTCGGGCCCTGCCCGGCGGGGAACGCGCGGTACAAGGAATCGATCGAGAAGACCATCGACGAACTCGGGGTCACGGACGGCGTCACGTGGGAGGGTCCGACCGCCGGACCCCGCCCCGCGGTGGAGGCGGGCTCGATCGTCGCCCTGTCGTCGGTGTCCGAGGGCCTGCCCTTCACCACGATCGAGGCGATGATGTGCGGGCGCGTCACCGTCAACACCGACGTCGGAGGTGTCTCCGAGGCAGTCGGCCGGGACGGTCGATTGGGCGGTTTGGTCCCGCCGCGGGACCCCGTGGCCTTCGCAGAGGAGTGCCTCCGGTTCCTCACCGACGACCGGCTCCGCGAGCAGACCGGTCGACGAGGCCGGGAACACGCTCTGGAATCGTTCGCCCTGAGAAGCTGCATCGACAACTTCCGGGGCTGGTACGAGATCGCCGCCGGCACCCACAGCGACCACTTCACCGGTGGCGCTCTCGAGTTCATCCCGAGTGTGGCGTCATGAGCGAGACCTTCATCATCCCCGACCCACCCGGCAGATCGCCCCGGCACGCGCGGCCACTGGTCGTGGCCGCCGTTCCCGCCGAGGCCCACCAGGGCCTCGTCGGGCGCGCGGTCGACCGGTTCGACGTGGCCGCCCACCTCGAGGCGTCCGGTTTCGGCGACGCGCTCGCCCGGCGGCACGGCGCCCACGACGTCTACGAATACGCCCGCACCCTCCCTGCGCTCGCTCCGGGGGCCGCGGAGACCGCCATCGTTCGTCCTCGCGTCCGCCGCGAGGGCTGGGTCCGCGCACTGCTGCTCCTGGGCGGCGCGGTCGTCATGGCGCTCTGCGCACCCGCCGCGATCGGCGTGGGCGCCGATCTGTCGATCGCGATCGTCGCCACCGGCCTCTCCGGCTGGATACTGGGGCAGCTCCTCGGATTCGTCACGTGGCGAAGGGCCGGCCTGGGGGATCTCCCCGGCGCTGCGCGCATCTCGGTCGGCATCGCACTGCTCGTCGCGGTCCCTCTCGTCGGCGTCGTCACCGCGGCGACCTGGTACCTCGGCGACGCCCCAGCTGTGCCCACAGCCGCACTCTGCGGCGCGTGGACCCTGTACGCCGCGTCGTTGACCCTCGTCTCCGTACTCGGGGGTCTAGGGCTGCTCACCGTACTCGCCGCGGGCTGCGCGGCGGTCGCCGTCGCCGCCACCTTCGCCGGCGCGGCGCTCGTACCGATCATCGCCCTCGGGGTGCTGTCCCTGGGCGGCGCCCTACTCGCCGCCCGGACGTACCGGATGACCACCTCGCTCCCACCGGCGTGGCCCTCCCGGGACGACGTCCGCGCCGCATTCGACGGCACCTGTCAGGCCGCTCTCATGTCGACCGCGCTGCTCCTGGCGCTCAACCTCGCCGATTCGGACGACCGGATCCCGCTGTCCATCGCGGTCATCCTCGCGGCCGCGCTGTGCGATCCGGCGATCGAGGACCTCGGCATCCGGCTCAAGTCCCTGTCCTACCGCTCCGGCCGTTGGCGGTTCGTCCTCCGCGGCGTCCTCGTCCGCACCCTCATCTACCTGGGGGCCATCGCACTGGCGACGCTGTCCGCGACGTGGATCGTCGACCAGATTCTCGGCATCGCGGAAGACCCGGCATCCGGACTCGTCCCGGACATCGTCGTCCTCTGCGTCGTCGCCCCGGTGTTCGCCGTGTTCGCCTTCGGTTCCGCGATCGTCCTCCGGGCCGGCCGCGTCGCCGAAGCCATCTGGATCTCAGCCCTCGCCTGCATGGGATTCGCGACGCTCCGCTTCGGACTACCGGTACCCGTCGGGGTCGCCATGCTGTGCGGGGCCTGCCTGCTCGCGGTCTACCACGCCGTCTCAGCGGCTCTACACCCCCACAGCTGGTGAGCACGCCACGCGCGGCGGTGCCGCTGTACCTCCACCCCGTATACGATCGCGAACTCTGGGAGCAGGTCCTGCATCCGGGTGCCGCCGACCTCGTCGTCGTCAACGTCGACTCCGGTCCCGGACGCGCCACCGACCCGATCTTCGCCGAGGCCCTACGCAGCACACCCGTCGACGGGGGCCCGACACTCCTGGGGTACGTCGACACCGACTACGGGCGGCGCAGCCTCCAGGACGTCCGCACCGATGTCCGCCGCTGGCGGGAAGAGTACGGCGTGACCTCGGTATTCCTGGACCAGGTGGCGTCCGGCATCGGGGCCGACGGGCACCTCGACGCCCGGGTCATCGTGCCCCTGACCGGGCTCGTCCACGCGCTGCGGCGGGACGGCGCCCGGGTCATCGCGGGGAACCCGGGCACCGTCCCCCACCCGTGGATACTCCGGCTGCTCGACATCACCTGCGTCCGTGAGACCGACCTCGAGACCCACCTGACCGACCCCGGCGAATTACCGGGGGGCGTCGACCCGTCGCGGGTGTGGCACCTCGTCTACGACTGCCCACCCGAGCGTGCCCGGGAGGCCATCGACCGGTCCGCCGAACTCGGCGCCGGCTACGTGGGCCTCGCCTCCGACGCGCTGCCCCACCCGTGGGGATCCGTCAAATACCTCAACCCCGACGCCGCACCAGTCAGCAGCTGCGGTTGACGTACCCGCGCTCGCCCCGGGGCACCACGTCCCGGTCACGCAGGAGCACCGAGATGCGATCACCGCGGAGACGGCACGCGGTCTCGAACGCCCGGGAGCCGCCGTCGGTGTACTCGATCTCGATCACCCGGTCGCCGTAGGCCGCCAGATAGCGATCACACTCCGAACCACGCCCCCACGAATACAGCTGGCAGTCCTCGGCGACGGCGTAGTCGAAACCCACCCGACGGATCTCCTCATCCGTCAGCTCCGCCGCGTTCTTCTGCGCGACCGCGAGGCCCCGGGCGTGCGCACGGTCAACCAGCAGGTCCGCGTACGCGACCGCGTCCGCCCGGGTCAGGCGTCCCCCCGACCGCGTCCAGGAGTCGAGATTGTCCGGCTCGACCGCGCGGAATCCACGGTCGGCGCACTCGGCCAACCACCCGTCCACGATGGCGGCCAGTCGCGACCGCTTGGCGTCGGACGAGATGTCCAGCAGCGCCTCGTCCCACTCGGTGTCCTCGACCACGTCGCCGCCGGGGCCGCTCAACACGAGATCAGCGTGCTGACCGCTCCAGGCCGAGGCCTCGTGGGGTTGTGCCTGGAACGCGTTGAGGTAGCAGACCGAGTAGACGCCGTCGACCGGCGGATCCGAGCGATCGCGGATGACCACCCCGACGTCAGCGGCGGGCGGGTACGCGCCACCGATCTGGTAGTCGACCACCGCGCCCGCCGGCGGCGGCTCGACATCGGGCACCGACAGGCCACCGGCGCCCGGCTGCGCGTCAGCACCCGGCTGCGCGTCGGGACTCGTACCTGGGGCCGGGCCGGTCGCGACCGATCCCTGGCCGAGGACCTCGCTGCCGCACCCGGACACGACGAGCGCGGTAGCGCACGCCAGGGCGACGACGGCCCGACCGACGCCGGTCACTGTGGTCTGTCTCACGCGGCAATCATGCCACCATCGCGGCGGGATGATCGACCTCAGCCCCGACGTCCCGTCAGACGTCCAGGAACCTCACATCACGAGCGTTGCGGGTGATGAAGTTGCGGCGCGCGTCCACGTCCTCACCCATGAGGATCGAGAACAGCTCGTCGGCGGCGGCCGCGTCCTCGAGGGTCACCTGCCGGAGCGTGCGGACCGTCGGGTCCATGGTGGTCTCCCACAGCTCCTTGGGGTTCATCTCGCCGAGGCCCTTGTAGCGCTGGATGCCGTCGTCGACGTTGATCTTGCGCTTGTTCTCCAGGCCGATCTTGAGGAGTTCGTCGCGCTCGCGGTCCGAGTACGCGAAGTCCGGCTCGCCCTTGCTCCACTTGAGCTTGTACAGCGGGGGCTGCGCGAGGTAGACGTACCCGTTCTCCACGAGCGGCTTCATGAAGCGGAAGATGAGCGTCAGCAGCAGCGTCGCGATGTGCTGGCCGTCGACGTCGGCGTCGGCCATCAGCACGATCTTGTGGTACCGCAGCTTGTCGATGTCGAATTCCTCGTGGATGCCGGTGCCCAGCGCCGTGATGATGGCCTGGACCTCGGCGTTCTTGAGGACCTTGTCGATCCGCGACTTCTCGACGTTGATGATCTTTCCGCGCAGCGGCAGGATCGCCTGGAACATCGAGTCGCGACCGGACTTGGCCGAACCACCGGCCGAGTCCCCCTCCACGATGTAGAGCTCGGACTTCGACGGGTCCTTGGACCGGCAGTCCGCGAGCTTGCCGGGCAGGCCACCGATGTCGGTCGCCGACTTCCGGCGCACCATCTCGCGGGCCTTGCGGGCGGCGACGCGTGCCTGACTGGAGGCGATGGCCTTGTTGACGATCACCTTGGCCTCGGCGGGGTTGGCTTCGAACCAGTGACCGACGTGCTCGGCCACCTGCCGCTGGACGAAGCCCTTGACCTCGGTGTTGCCGAGCTTGGTCTTGGTCTGCCCCTCGAACTGCGGGTCCGCGATCTTGGCGGAGATGACGGCCGCGAGACCCTCGCGGATGTCGTCACCCGTGAGGTTGGGGTCCTTCTCCTTGATGAGCTTCTTGTCCCGGGCGTATTTGTTGACCAGCGAGGTCAACGCCGCACGGAAGCCCTCCTCGTGGGTGCCGCCCTCGTGGGTGTTGATCGTGTTGGCGAAGGTGTGGACGGACTCCGAGTACCCGGAGTTCCACTGCATGGCGACCTCGACCTCGTGGCCGGTGCCCTTGCCCTCGAAGTACAGGATCGTCGGGTGGATCGCGGTCTTGGACTTGTTGATCGCCTTGACGTAGTCCTTGAGGCCGTCCGGGTAGTGGAAGGTCCGCTTGCGCTCGCGGATCTTCTCGGGCTCGGCCGCCTCAGCTCCGTCACCGGCACCCTCGACGAAGACCTGCTCGGCGTCCACGGCGCTGGCCAGATCCGAGCCCTCGTCCGAGCCCGGTGCGGAGTCCGGGCCGACGCCCTCGCTGTCCGCGATGGCGTCGAGCTCCGCCGCCTTCTCGGCTCGCGGCCGACGGTCGGTCAGCGTGATGGTCAGTCCCTTGTTGAGGAACGCCATCTCCTGCAGGCGACGGGCGACGATGTCGAAGTCGTACTCGGTGGTCTCGAAGATCGACGGATCGGCCCAGAAGCGGATCTTGGTCCCGGTGCCCTCGGCGGGCCCGGCGTCGACCAGCTCCGCCGGCACGGCCATGTCGAAGTCCTGCTTCCACAGGCGACCGTCGCGCTTGATCTGGACCTCGACGCGGGTCGACAGCGCGTTGACCACCGAGATGCCGACGCCGTGGAGACCACCGGAGACCGCGTAGGAATCCGAGTCGAACTTGCCGCCCGCGTGGAGCTGGGTCATGACGACCTGGACGGTGGGCATGCCCGACTCGTGCATCTCCACCGGGATGCCGCGGCCGTCGTCGATGACCTCGACGCCACCATCCTCGAGAAGGGTGACCTTGACGCCGGTCGCGTGCCCCGCCATGGCCTCGTCGACGGAGTTGTCGACGACCTCCCAGATCAGGTGGTGCAGACCCCGCGGTCCGGTGGAACCGATGTACATACCCGGCCGCATCCGGACGGCCTCGAGCCCCTCGAGGACCGTGATCGATGAAGCGCCGTATTCCTTGGCTCCGCCGTTGTCGGCCGTGCTCCTGGCGTCCGCCACGTGCGATCTCCTCGCGTCTCGGGGGTCTGGGACCGGCCCAGTCTACCTGCGGGAACCGCCGCGCGGGCCGCGGGCACGCCCGGCCCTCACCCGTAGGTGTCCCGCGGGCCCCGACCCGACACGTGGAGGGGGCCCTTCCGCCAACTCGGTTTCTCCGGCCCCTCCACCTTGAGCCGACGGACGTGACCCGGTCCCATGGCGGCGGCGATCTTGCGGAGGATGTCCGCGGACATCAACCGCAGCTGCGTGGCCCACGCGGTACTCGAGGCCCGCACGTGGAGGATCCCCTCCTCCAGACGCTCCGGCGTCGCGTGGCTCGAGACGTCCTCGCCGACGATCCGTCCCCACTCGGCGAACAGCCGGCCGGTGGCGACCTTGTCGTCCCATCCGCGCTTCTTGGCGACCTGGCCGACGAGCCGCCCGAGCGGCTGGGGGTCCCACGGATCGGCGCCGGCGCCCGTCCAGCCGCGCTTGCGCAACCGACGTCCCGCGCCGACCGGGCCGGTCCGTCCGCGACCGACCTGTTTGCCTTCCGCACGGGCCTTCGCCCTGGCCTCCTCGAGCGCCTTCTTGGCGATGTCATAACCACGTTGTGGCTGGGCAGACGGTGTTATGCCGTCCCGTCCGGTCCCGCCCGTCATGTCGGGTCCCCACTTTCCGTATCGGTGTTCTCGTCGTCGTCGCCCTCGTCGTCCCGGGGTCGTGACAGTGTCATCGCGGAGTGACGGTCCCGCCCCTCGCCCGTCATCACGACGTCATGACGCACGCCCCGCAGCCCGGCCGGGACGTCCTCCCCGACCGCCGCGGTGATGAGGACCTGCTCGACCCCGGCCGCGACATCGGCGAGCGCGGCGCGGCGATGGCGGTCGAGTTCGGCGAACACATCGTCGAGGAGGAGCACCGGCTCGGCACCGTCGGCGCGGAACAACTCGAGGGAGCCGAGGCGCAACGCGAGCGCGAACGACCACGTCTCCCCGTGGCTGGCGAACCCCTTCGCCGGCTCCTCTCCGAGGGTCAGGAGGAGGTCGTCGCGGTGCGGCCCGACGAGCGACATGCCGCGGTCGATCTCGTCGCGTCGCCGCCGACCGAGCTCCGCGAGGAGCACCGCCTCGACGAGTTCGGGATCGGTCAGCTCGGACTCATCGGGGGTGTCGGCGACGCGGAACCGGTAGGCGAGACCGGCCGGGCGGGACTCGGGTGCCAGCCCGCGATAGGCGTCGACGACGAGGGGGCGCAGCTGCCGGAGGAGGTCGATCCGACCGGCCACGAGTCTGGCCCCGAGTTCGGCCAGCCGGCCGTCCCACACGTCGAGGGTGTCCAGCACCGCGGCGGATTCCTCGGGCCGGCCGCGCCGCAGCGCACCTGACGCGGACTTGAGCAGCGCGGTGCGCTGACGCAGCACGGACGAGTACTCGGCCAGGTCGCGACCGAGCGAGGGACGGCGTTGGACCATGAGCTCGTCGAGCACTCGACGCCGCTCGGCTGGTTCGCCGCGCACGAGGGCGAGGTCCTCGGGTGCGAAGAGGACGGACTGGACGACCCCGAGGATGTCGGAGAGTCGGCGGCACGGTGAGGTGTTGAGTCTCGCGCGGTTGGCCTTGCCGGAGTTGAGCGCGAGTTCGACGGTGAGTTCCCGCCCGGCGTTGTGGGCGAGTGCGCCGACGAGCGCGGTCCCGGCACCGGTCCGGATCATCGGCGCGTCGCCCGCGACGCGGTGGGATCGGAGGCTGGCCAGCACGCCGATCGCCTCGAGGACGTTGGTCTTCCCGTGGCCGTTGCGGCCGATCAGCGTGGTGACCCCCGGCTCGAGATCCAGTTCGAGCAGCGGCCAGGAGCGGAAGTCCAGGAGCCTGAGGTGACGCAGGTGCATACCGGAACGGTCCCGGGTCGCGGGCTCAGCCCGGCAGGCGCACGGGCATGAGCAGGTAGGTGTGGTCCGACTCGACGGGCGCGATGGCGCCGTCGGCGCCCGGCTCGGGGAGGGCCTCGGGTGCGGGTCGCAGGACGGCGGGGCGGCTGGGCTGCGTGAACCCGAACGCGACGCGGGCCGAGTGGATGCTGCCCAGGCCGTCGAGCAGGTAGCCGGGGTTGAAGGCGATGGTCAGCGGCTCGCCGACGAAGTCCACCGGGAGCGACTCGTTGGCCTGCGCGGCGTCGTCCCCGCCGGCCGAGAGCGCGAGCTCGCCCTCGCTGAACGCCATGCGGACCTGGACGCCGCGGTCGGCGACGAGCGCGACACGCTTGATCGCCTGCACGAGGGCGTCGACCTCGACGATCGCGACGGACGTGTGCTGGGGCGGCAGCAGCTGCCGGACCTTGGGGAACTCTGCGTCGAGCAGGCGGGTGGTGGTGCGCTGACCGGAGACCAGCACACCGAGGATGCCCTCGGCCCCGACGTTGGAACCCGCCCCGAGGCTGAGGTCGACTCGACCACCGTGTCCGGCCGAGCGGGTGACCTCGGACAGCGCCTTGGCCGGGATGAGCACCTCGACGGTGACGTCCTCGCGAGCCGGCTCCCAGTCGAACTCCCGGATGGCCAGGCGGAACCGGTCGGTCGCGATGAGCGTGACCCGGGTGCCCTCGATCTCCATACGGATGCCGGTGAGCATCGGGAGGGTGTCGTCCTTGCCGGCCGCGACGACGACCTGGCCCACGGCCTCCGAGAACGCGTCGACCTCGGCGGAGCCGGTGACCTCCGGCATGGCCGGAAGCTGCGGGTAGTCCTCGACCGGCATGGTCGGGAGGGTGAACTTCGCGGAGCCGCAGGTGATGTACATCTTCTGCGCGGTGACCACCACCTCGACCGGGCGGTCGGGCAGGGCGCGGGCGATGTCGGCCAACAGCCGCCCGGACACCAGCGTGCTGCCCGGCTCGGATACCTCCGCGGGTACCGAGACCTGCGCTGACGTCTCGTAGTCGAACCCCGAGATCGTCAGACCCGAGTCCGCCTCGAGCAGGACGCCGCCGAGGATCGGCACCGACGGCCGCGAGGGTAGCGTGCGGGCGACCCAGGCCACGGATTCCGCGAAGTCCTCGCGGGTGACGCGGAACGTCGGATCCGTGATCTCCATCGATGACCTCTTTCAGGCGGGGCGGATACCGGCTGCCGGTATCTGGACGAGTGGTCTGTTTCGGGGGGTCGTGCCGTACGTGCCCGCCGCGGTCGGCGGAACGTCTCCATGAGGGTAACCGCTCGCACCGACAGTGGGCACACGGAGTCGGCGTAACCGGTCAAGCAGGCTCGCCGTTCCACATCCCTACTTCTTACAAGAACTCTCAAGAGAGATAAGAGGTAGTAGTAGGTCCTGTGAAATTGTGAGCCGAGACCTGTAATCACAGGTCTCCGCCGATTTCGTCGTGTGAACGCGTCTGTCGATTCTTGTGATTTGGTCGAGCGCCCCGGTGGAATCACAAGATTCCGTCCACCCTCTGTCCACCGTCGGTCCACAAGATCCCACAGCTTTGTCCACAGCTGTGAACGATGTGACGAAGGGGGTCGCGGGGGGTCTCAGGTGTGTCGCGACGCGGTCGCAGGCGCCGTGACACGACGGTCGCAGGCGCCGTGACACGACGGCTCCGGCCGGATGACAGGGGTCGCGGCGACGCGGCGACCCGCGCGCACGACGAATCAGCCCGTATGGCGGGAAGGGGGACGGTACGAGTGGCCCTCAGAGCGAGCGGGAGCGCTCCTTGATCCGGGCGGTGAGCTCCTGGATCTGGTCGTAGGTACGCCGGTCGTCCTTGATCTCCTTGAGGATCTTGCGCTGGGCGTACATGACCGTGGTGTGGTCCTTGCCGCCGAAGGTGACGCCGATCTTGGGGAGGGAGAGGTCGGTGAGTTCGCGGCACAGGTACATGGCGATCTGCCGTGCCCGGGAGAGCGACCGCGTCTTGGACGTTCCGCACAGTTCGTCGATGCTCGTGGAGAAGAACTCCGCGGTCACCGCCATGATGGTCGCCGCGGAGATCTGTAGCGAATCGTCGTCGGAGACCACGTCGCGCAGAACGATCTCGGCGAGCGGCACGTCGATCTCGTGCCCGTTGAGCGACGCGAACGCCACCACACGGATGAGCGCGCCCTCGAGTTCGCGAATGTTGCGCTGGACGCGGGTGGCGATGAGCTCGAGGACGTCCCGGGGGACGACGTAGTTCTCGGACTTCGCCTTCTTGTCCAGGATCGCGATGCGTGTCTCGAGCTCGGGCGGCTGGATGTCGGTGATCAGCCCCCACTCGAACCGCGTGCGTAGTCGGTCCTCGAGGGGCTGCAGCTGCTTGGGCGGCCGGTCGGAGGAGATCACGATCTGCTTCTGCGCGTTGTGGATCGTGTTGAAGGTGTGGAAGAACTCCTCCTGGACCTGCTCCTTGCCGATCAGGAACTGGATGTCATCCACCAGCAGGATGTCCGCCTCGCGGTACCGCTTTTTGAACATGTTCTGGCGGCCGTCGCGGACGGAGTTGATGAAGTCGTTGGTGAACTCCTCGGTCGAGACGTACTTGACCTTCTGTTCGGAGTACATGCGCAACGAGTAGTGCCCGATGGCGTGGAGCAGGTGGGTCTTGCCGAGACCGGATTCTCCCCAGATGAACAGGGGGTTGTACGCACGGGCGGGCGCCTCGGCCACGGCGAGTGCGGCGGCCCTGGCGAACCTGTTGGAGTTGCCCTGGACGAACGCGCTGAAGGTGTAGCGCTCGTTGAGGCCGGGGGCCGTCGCAGCGGACAGCGCCTCGTCGCGGTCGCTGCCGTGGAGGAGTCGCTCGGCGGCGATCTGTTCCTCGGTCATCCGCCGGGGCCGTGTGGTGGCCGGCGGGTGCTCCTCCTCGGCGGCCGGGCGATGGATCTCGTCGGCGTCGATGACCTGGTCGTCCTGGTCGTCGGTGGGCGGTTGCCCGCCGGCCAGGGAGGTGTCGACCTTGACGGCGAGGTCGACGGGCTCGCCGAGCTGCGCGCTCAGGGCGCGGGTGATGGGTCCGCGCAGGACGGATTCGATGTTGTCGCGGGCGAAGGCCGATGGCGCGGCGAGCATCGCGAAGCCGTTGACCACGGCGATCGGCTGTACGAGCCGGAGCCACGCCTGCTGCTGGCGGGACAGGGCCGGGTTGTCGTCACTGGCCAACTCGGGATCGGTGAGCCTGTCGAGGACGGCACTCCACACGTGTTCGAGCTCAGGAGACACGGTGGGTGGTCTCCTCTCGTCAGCGTGTCGGGCGATCCCGGTGGGCCGGGGGGCCGGCCAGGCCGGACACCACACTCTATCCACAGGCTCCGACCCAGGTCCACTGAGGTATCCACATGGTTGTCCACAGCTGTGGGAAGACAGACTTCACCCATGGGCCGTGCGCAGGTGGAGGATCAGCGGCGAGGGATCGGTGGTACTGGTTCGGATCTGAGGTTATGTACAGCCCGGGGGGGCTTGTTGGTGAATGACCGTAACAACACGTCCCAGCCAGGGGCAACCCTCAAGATCGACTGGAGGCCGGAAGTCAAGCATCGCGGCCGTGGGCGTGTCGAGATGGCCTGCGAAGTGGTGACCGTGGGACGAATGGGATTACACGGTTTGGTGGCCGGCGCGTGGTGCGCGTAATCTTGAACAGTCTGTCGTGCGCCCGCGGGCGTACGGCGCGTCGTGGTGCCGCCGACCCCGGTGATTCGACGACGTCTCGTACTCGAACAGGCGCTGGTCACGGCGCCGACTTCACGTGAGGAGCCAACCATGGCCAAGGGCAAGCGGACTTTCCAGCCGAACAACCGTCGTCGTGCCAAGGTGCACGGTTTCCGTCTCCGGATGCGCACGCGCGCCGGCCGTGGCATCGTCGGCGCCCGTCGTCGCAAGGGCCGCGCCTCGCTGACGGCCTGATCCCGGCCGGGGTGGCGCGTGCTTCCCAGGTCGCACCGGCTCCACCGTTCCGCTGATTTCGCTACGGTGGTGCGCAAGGGTGCCAGGAAGGGCCGCCGCACCATGGTCGTACACGCCCACGTGGACTCCTCGGATGTCCGCGTGGGCGGTCCGCGTTTCGGGCTCGTCGTGAGCAAAGCCGTCGGGGACTCGGTGACACGCCATCGGGTCAGCCGGCGGCTTCGTCATATCGCCGCCGAGGTGCTGGCGGACGTCGACCCGGACCTCATGGTCGTCGTGCGCGCGAACCCGGCGTCGGCGACGGCGCCTCACGCCGATCTGGTGCGGGATATGAGAACCGGGTTGGCCGCGGCGGCGTCGCGGGCTCGGGGGTCAACGTGACCCGGGGCCGGCCGGGACCCGTGGCACGGGTCCTGTTGTGGATGCTGGACTTCTATCAGAAGGGCATCTCGCCGCTCACCCCGCCGAGCTGCCGGTTCGAGCCGACGTGCAGCGCGTACGCCGTCGAGGCCGTGCGTGTCCACGGCGCCTGGTACGGCACCTGGCTGTCTGTGTGGCGCCTGCTGCGCTGCGGCCCGTGGACGCCGGGCGGGTGGGACCCGGTCCCGGAGCCACGCGCGCCCGATCCCCCGGACGAGCATGATGCGCACGACCACAATTCACGAACGTAGCTAGGACTCACACACCCATGTCGTTCATCACCAACCCGCTGGTCTATTACCCGATCTCCGGGATCCTCTGGTTCTGGCACAAGATCTTCGCCTTCCTCGGGGGGCTCCTCCCGTGGGTCGAGGCTCCGGACTCCAACGGCGTCATCTGGGCGCTGTCGGTGATCTTCCTCGTCGTCACGCTGCGCGCGTTGCTGTTCTGGCCGGCGGCCAAGCAGATCCGCTTCTCCCGCAAGATGCAAGAGCTGCAGCCAAAGATGAAGGAGCTGCAGAAGCGGTACAAGAACGACCGCGAGAAGCTCGCCGTCGAGACGCGCAAGCTGCAGAAGCAGGAGGGCTTCAACCCTCTGCTGGGCTGTTTGCCCATGCTCATCCAGATCCCGGTGTTCCTGGGTCTGTTCCACGTGCTGCGCTCGTTCAACCGGATGGGTGAGCAGTTCGGCGCTCTGGGGATGACGGCCGAGGAGACGCGCAACACGGGCAACTACGTGTTCAACGCGGACGAGGTCCAGAGCTTCCTGGACGCCCGCCTGTTCGGCGCCCCGCTGTCGTCGTTCATCTCGCAGCCGGTCGAGCAGTTCCAGGCCTTCGTCGAACCGGGTGCCGCGCTGGACTTCTCCCGGTGGAACATCATCCTGGTCGCCGTTCCGTTGATGATCATCTCGGCGGTCACGACCCACTTCAACGCCCGCGTGTCGCTCTCGCGTCAGTCGCCGGAGGCGGCGGCGAACCCGCAGGCGAAGATCATGAACCAGCTGATGCTGTGGGCGTTCCCCATCGGCATCCTGGTGACCGGTGCGTTCTGGCCGATGGCGATCCTCGTCTACATGGTCACCAATAACCTGTGGACCCTGGGTCAGCAGTACTTCCTGTACGAGAGGATGGCCAAGGAGGACGACGCGGCCGCGCTGGCGCGCCGTGAGGAGCAGAAGGCCCTCGCCCCGCGTGTCGGGGTGAAGCCGGTCAACCCCAAGAAGGGCCGTGGGAGCGGGTCGGCCGCCGCGTCGGGTACCGCCGTGGCCACCGCGCCCACCGTGGGCGCGGATGAGGTGAATGGGGACGACGACGAGGTGGTCCCGCCGAAGGCCGCTCCCGCCCCTCCCTCGCCGAGCGGGCCCCGCCCGGGGCAGCGCCCACAGGCGCCGGGCGGTCAGCGGAGTAGGCCGGCTCAGAAGGCCTCCGGATCGCGGCCCAAGAACAAGAAGAAGAAAAAGAAGCGGTGACCCGGTAGGGCACGCAACTGGACGAGGTCCCCGATGCTCCGGCGTCGGGGACCTTGTCCCATACTTGGGGTAGATACTCGTCGGCTCATGTGGGTACGGCGATCGGCGGTCACGATGGAGGCGGGTCCATGTCCAAGAGGAGCATCGAGGTGTCCGAGGAACGATTGGTCGAGGAGGGCGAGGTTGCCGGTGACTATCTCGAGCAGTTCCTCGACATCCTGGACTTCGACGGGGACATCGACCTGGATGTCGAGGGCGACCGCGCGGTCGTGAGCATCGTCGGGGGCGACGATCTCGACACGCTCGTGGGTCCGGCCGGCGCGGTGCTCGATGCGATCCAGGAGCTGACCCGTCTGGCCGTCCAGCAGGAGTTGGGTGACCGGAGTCGGCTGATGCTCGACATCGCCGGATGGCGCGAGGCCAAGCGGGAGGCGTTGACCGATGCCGGTCGTGTCGCCGCCCAGCGGGTGCTCGAGTCAGGAGAGTCGGAGGAACTGGAGCCGATGACCCCGTTCGAGCGGAAGATCATCCACGGCGCGATCGCGGAGATCGACGGGGTCACGTCGGACTCGACCGGCGTCGAGCCGAACCGCCGGGTGGTCGTCCTGCCGGAGTGAGGCGATGAGGACCCGACAGGGGTGCGAGTCGAGCGGCTCGCACCCCTGTCGCGTGTCCGGGGAAGAATGACAACGATGTAGTTCGATGTTTCACGTGAAACCGGGCCTGGGCCCGATGGAGGTAGCGCAACGCCATGACCGACGACACCACTAATGAAACGACACGTGACAGCGGCCTGGGCGGCGTGCCCGCAGGCGCCGCGGACGTGTTCGGCGAGCGTCTCCCACTGGCGATCCGGTACGTCGAGTTCCTCGGAACCGCGGGACTGGAGCGCGGTCTGATGGGGCCGCGGGAGCGTCCCCGTCTGTGGGATCGGCACGTGCTCAACTCGGCTGCGGCGGCGTCTGCGCTCGAGGACGGGGAGGCGGTCGTGGACATCGGCAGCGGCGGCGGCCTGCCCGGGATCCCGATCGCTCTCGCCCGACCGGATCTCCGCGTGACGCTCGTGGAACCACTGCTGCGGCGCGTGACGTTCCTCGAGGAGATCATCGACGAACTCGGTATCGACGTGCGAGTGGTGCGTGGCCGGGCGGAGGAGAAGGCCGTCATCGCGACGGCGGGGAATGCCGACGTCGTGACGTCCCGCGCGGTCGCGCCGCTGGCCAAGCTGGCCGGGTGGTCCGCTCCCCTACTCCGGGTCGGCGGGCGAATGGTCGCGCTGAAGGGTGAGTCCGCGGCAGACGAGGTCGAGCGGGATCGCGGGGCGCTCGCCACGCTCGGTTTCGAGGGGCTTCGCGTCGAGACCGTGGCCGCCCCCGATGCGGAGCCGACGAGACTGGTGATCGGCAGTCTGGCGACTAGGATGGGACACCGTGGCTCGCGATCTCGCGGGGGAGGACGACGCGTCCGGTGACCGGCCCGGGCATCCGGCCCGGGATCGTGTCGGTTTCACGTGAAACACTGACTCCACGGGCAGCGGATGCTGCACCGCCGGTGTCCATGATGGAAGTCGAAAGGTGACGGATGTCCGACGACGAGACCCCGATTTTCGCGGCTGCGAGGCAGGCGAACGAGGTGCTCCACGGGGATGCCCCCGCGCTCCCCCGGCCTGAGACGCCGCGCATCATCACGATCGCCAACCAGAAGGGCGGCGTCGGGAAGACGACGTCCACCGTCAATCTCGCCGCAGCTCTGGCTCTCGGTGGGCTCGGTGTCCTCGTCATCGACATGGACCCTCAGGGGAATGCGAGCACGGCTCTCGGTGTGGACCACCGCGAGGGGACGCCGTCGAGCTACGAGCTGCTGATGTGGGAGGCCTCGATCGAGGACCTCATGCAGAAGAGCCCGCACGCCGAGCAGCTGTACTGCATCCCCGCGACCATCGATCTCGCGGGCTCGGAGATCGAGCTCGTCGGCCTACCCCACCGGGAGCGGCGACTGGCCGAGGTCCTTCACCCCGACGATCTCCGGCTGCTCGGGATCGACTACGTCTTCCTCGACTGCCCGCCCTCCCTGGGCCTGCTCACCGTTAACGCGATGGTGGCCGCGAGCGAGGTGCTCATCCCCATCCAGTGCGAGTACTACGCACTGGAGGGTGTGGGGCAGCTGCTGCGCAACGTCGAGCTGATTCAGCAGCACCTCAACACCGAGCTCGCGATCTCGACCATCATGCTCACCATGTATGACGGCCGGACCAAGCTGGCCGAGCAGGTCGCGGGCGAGGTACGGAACCACTTCGGCGACACGGTGCTGCGGACGGTCATCCCTCGGAGCGTCAAGGTGTCGGAGGCGCCGGGTTTCGGGATGACCATTCTCCAGTACGACGCGGGATCCCGAGGTGCCCTGGCCTACCTCGACGCCGCCCGCGAGATCAACGGCCGGGGCGTCACCAGCCGGCGCGCAAGCGACCGGGGGCCGGACGTCCGGGGGGCGAGTAGCCCGGGTGGCGATACGACGACTGACGAGTTGGTGGGCACCCCCGCCCCCGGCATGAGCGCGGACGAATCGCGTCCGGAGGAGAGTCGATGAGTCAGCAACGCAAGGGTGGTCTCGGACGTGGGCTGGCGGCCCTGATCCCGACCGGACCCGAGGACGGCCCGCGGCTCGGTAGCGACGCGGCCGACGTGATCCTGGGCCCCCGCGCCGGCGGTCCCCGTACCTCTCCCCCGCGCCCCCGTCGCGCGGCTGCGGATACCGCGGCGCCGGCGGAGTCCGCCGGCGATGCCGGAGCGTCCCGTGCGGGCCGCGCCGAATCCTCGGCGTCCGCAGGAGGGGGTCGTGAGCGGGGCGCTGTTTCACGTGAAACGCCGACCGGCGATCGCGGCGAGCGTACGAGCGAGGTTTCACGTGAAACCGCTGACCTGGTCGATCCGGGCGCGGTCTACCGGGAGATCTCGCCGAGCGACATCGACCCGAACCCCAAGCAGCCGCGGACCTACTTCGACGAAGAGGCCCTCGCCGAACTCGCGCACTCCGTGAAGGAGTTCGGCCTACTGCAGCCGATTGTCGTCCGTGAGATGTCCGGCGGCCGGTATCAGCTCATCATGGGCGAGCGCCGCTGGCGCGCGAGCCAGCGGGCCGAGCTGGCGACGATCCCCGCGATCGTCCGTCAGACGGAGGACGAGGACCTCCTCCGCGACGCCCTGCTCGAGAACATCCACCGAGTGCAGCTCAATCCCCTGGAGGAGGCGGCCGCGTACCAGCAGCTGCTCGACGAGTTCAACGTGACGCAGTCCGAGCTCGCCAACCGGATCGGGCGGTCCAGGCCGGCCATCACGAACAGTATCCGTCTCCTCCAGCTCCCTACGGCGGTCCAGCGCAGGGTTGCGGCAGGCGTCCTGTCCGCAGGGCACGCCCGCGCGCTCCTCGGGCTGGAGGCGGGCGCGGCCGCGCAGGACGAGCTCGCCGCGAGGATCGTCGCGGAGGGCTTATCCGTCCGCGCCACGGAGGAGATCGTCACTCTGGCCAACCGTGATGCCGAAGATGCCGAGGAGAAGCCGAAGCCCGCTCCCCGCGGTCGTCGGAAGGACCCCGAGCTCGAGGCGGTGGCCGGTCGACTGTCCGACCGCTTCGAGACCTCGGTGTCGGTGACGATGGGTCGCCGCAAGGGCCGCATCACGATCGATGTCGGGGACGCGGACGACCTGGCGCGTGTCCTCTCGCTACTCGAGGGCGGGTCGACCGGTACGACACGATGATCTCGATTCGTTCGTTGGACCTGTCCGCCGTGGACCATCTCGGCCCGCGGGCCCGGCGTTGCGTCTATTGGCAGACGGACGGCGAGTCGACGAGTGGCTCCCCCGGGGATCCGGAGTTCGAGAAGGAGGCGTGGATTTCCCACGTCTCGCTCGAGTGGGGCGTGTGCGGACAGATCGCCCGGGCCGCCGACAAGCCCGCGGCGGCGGCGTTCTACGCGCCCCCGGGGATGATCCCCCGAGCGTCCTGCTTCCCGACCTCACCGGTCGGCGCCGACGCGATCCTCCTGGCGGGGATGAGCGTCGAGGATGGCGCCCCCGCCGGAGTCCTCACCTCGCTCCTCGACGCGGTCGTGGTGGACCTGCGGAGTCGCGGCATCAAGGCCATCGAGGCCTTCGGGGTGACGTCCGAGGACGCGGGCGAGATAGCGTCACGTGACACGTGCGGCGCGGACTCGTGCGTGCCGGCGACGAGCTTCCTCATCGAGCACGGGTTCACCATCATCGCGCCGCACGAGACCCATCCGAGGCTCCGGCTCGATATCCAGAGCGAGCACCTGTGGAAGGCGGACGTCGAGCGCGCCCTCGATCAGCTGTTCGCGGAGCACGGCTTCGCCACCCGCCGAGTCGGCGTGTTGTCGGGGGCGTCGGCCCGGGCGTGATGTCCGGCCGGGGCCGGGTAGTACGTGCCGGGCGAGCCTGGTAGCGCGTGAATGCGTGTGCCGGGCGAGCCGCGGGGCTCAGCTGCGCTGGCGCTGCTCGTAGTCGATGAGGTCGTCGACGGACATAGACCCGGTGGGATGGTCGTCCTCGTCGAGTAGATAGAGGCGCTTGACGCCCACGAGGATCGAATCGATGATCGTGTCCTGCGCGTCGCGGTCCCCCAGGATGGCGAGGTCGCCGGCGTTGTGTGCGTACCCGAGGTAGATCTGCACGGACGGCATACGGGTCATCCGCAGCAGTGGCCAGCTGCGGCCGTGGGTGCGGCAGTCCCGCAGCTCGGTGCGGCTGACGATCTCCCGCTGGATGAATCCCGACAGAGCCTCACCGAGCATGGACTCCGCGCCCAGCGAGTTACCGAAGTAGAAGGTCGCGACCCCGTTGCCCACGGGATTGGGATGCCGGTCGAGCCGCAGGGAGATCACGAGGTCGGCGTTGAACGCGTTGGCGATCTCCGCGCGTTCGGGATCGGTGGGGATCATCGCCTCGGGCCGCGAGAGGAAGACCTCCACGCCGGCCTGGTTCATCCGCTCGGAGAGGCGTCGCGTGATGTCCCACAAGAGCTCGGCATCCGTGATCGTTCCGTTCGGGGTCTCGATGCGGATCGGGTTCTCGGAACCGCTGGGGCCGGGATCGAGCACGATCCGCTTGCCGGCGAGCATCGGACCGGAGGTACGGGCGCGCTCCTTCTCCACGAGGGACGCCACGTCGCCGCCCTTGAAGAGGGTCGAGAAGCGGTTGATGGTGTCGAGGGTCTCGGCGCCCACCACGCCGTCCGCCTCGAGGGCGCAGTCCCGCTGGAAGTCGGTGACCGCAGCGTGGGTGAGGGCGCCGAAGGTCCCGTCGACGAGACCGGCGTAGAAACCGAGCTCCCCGAGCCGGCGCTGGAGCTGGGCGACGTCGTCCCCGGCCATGGGCTTGGAGACGATGTAGCTCAGATCCCGCGTCCCCAGGACGTGGCTGGCGTCGTCGAGGGCGGCCTGGGTCGCCGGACCCACGATCCCGTCGGAGATCAGCCCACGGGCCTGCTGGAAGGCCAGAACGGCCGTCTCGAGATCGGCGTCGAACACCGCGTCGGTCCGGGCGAGGACCGAACCGGTCTCCGGCTCGGTGACCCCGACCGAATCGATGTTGTGAAGCAGGCCCATCCCAGCGAGGGTGGCCCGGATCGCGGCCACCTCGGGCCCGCGGTCACCACGCCTCCACGCCATGGGTTCCTCCCGCTCTCTCGAGTTACGTACTCGAATGAACTTACCGCCTCACCCACCCGAGTGCCGTTCCCGCGCCGCGCGGCGGGGGAACGGCTCAGGGGGTCTCTCAGCAGCTTCTTGCGGGACCCTCAGGATCCCAGGACGTCGCTGAGCTCCGAGCGCAGGGCCGACTTGGACTTCGCGCCGGTGAGGCGCTTCACGGGCTGTCCCTCGGAGAACAGCAGGAGCGCGGGGATCGCGGTGATCTGGTACTCGGCGGCCAACTCCTGGTTGGCCTCGACGTCCACCTTGGCGACCGTGAGCTTGTCGGCCTCGGCGCCCGCGAGTTCGTTGAGGACCGGCGCCATCATGGTGCACGGGCGGCACCAGGTGGCCCAGAAGTCCACGAGCACCGGCTTGGAGGCGCTGGCGGCGAGGACGGCGTCGGCGAAGTCGGCCTCGGTGACGTCGACGATGTTGGGGGTGTCGGCCATGATGGCGGTCCTTTCGGTGGAGGTTCGGGTGGCTGTGGTCAGGCCTGCTCGGCGAGCCAACGCTCGGCGTCGATCGACGCCGAGCAGCCGGAACCGGCGGCGGTGATGGCCTGGCGGTAGCGCTTGTCGACGAGATCGCCGCAGGCGAAGACCCCGGGGATGGAGGTGGCGGTGGTCTGGTCGGTGAGGACGTAGCCGTCCTCGTCCACCTCGACCTGGTCGCGCACGAGCTCCGACCGCGGGTCGTGGCCGATCGCCACGAACATCGCGGCGGTCTCGAGCTCACTCGTCTCCCCGGTGACCGTGTTGCGCAGGCACAGCTTCTCGACCGAGCCGGTGCTGCCGGCGACGACCTGGTCGACGGTCGTGTTGAGGATAAAGGAGATCTTCTCGTTCTCGCGGGCCCGCTCGAGCATGATCTTCGACGCGCGGAACTCCTCGCGGCGATGAACGATCGTCACCGAGGAGCCGAATTTGGTGAGGAAGGTCGCCTCCTCCATGGCCGAGTCGCCGCCGCCGACCACCACGATGGGCTTGTCGCGGAAGAAGAAGCCGTCGCAGGTGGCGCACGAGCTCACGCCGCGGCCGAGGTACTCCTGCTCCCCCGGGACGCCGAGGTAGCGGGCGGCCGCGCCCATCGCGAGGATGACGGCGCGGGCACGGTGTTCCTCCTCGCCGACGCGGACGATCTTCACGTCGCCGGCCAGGTCCATCGACGTGACGTCCTCCATCCGGAGGTCGGCGCCGAACCGCTCGGCCTGCTCGCGCATCTGCATCATGAGGTCCGGGCCCATCATGCCCTCGGCGAAGCCCGGGAAGTTCTCCACGTCGGTGGTGGTCATGAGCGCACCACCGAACTGCGACCCCTCGAAGACCACCGGTTTGAGCTCGGCCCGCGCGGAGTAGATGGCGGCGGTGTAGCCGGCCGGGCCGGATCCGACGATGATGACGTCGTGGACGGTGTCGCTCATGAGTTCTCGGGGCTCCTCGGGGTGGGCGGTCGATGGGGAGGGTGGCGGACCTGCACCACCGTGTCAGGCCTACTCACCAGGGCTCAACACGCGGGTGGGGCGGCTTGTTCCCCCAGTGTCCCCGGTCTCCCCCTCACGCGGTGAGGGTGACCCCCTCGAGGAGGACGGCGAGCTTGGCGCGGCCGCGGGCGCACCGGCTCTTGATGGTGCCCGGGGGGACGTTGAGCAGGTGGCTGGCCTCGGCCACGGTGCACCGCAACATGTCGACGACGACGACGGCGTCGCGCTGATCGTCGGGCAGGCCCGCCAGCGCCTCGGCGACGATGATCGCGTAGGCGGGATCCTGGTGGAAGTGGTCGCGCAGGGTGACCTGCTCGTGCAGTGACGCGGTGAGCTGCGTATGGGTACGCAGGCGTTGGGCGCGCATCTTGTCCAGGCACGCGTTGACCACGATCCGGTAGAGCCATCCCTGGACGGGGCAGGCGTGCTTGAACGTGTCCGCCTTGCGGTACGCCGAGACGAGGGCCTCCTGGAGGGCCTCCGCGGCGTCATCGCGGTTGAACGACGTCCGGATGGCCAGCCGCCACAGGTAGTCGTAGTGACGGCGGACGAGCGCGGAGAACGCGTCCGGATCGCCGGCGACGTGCGCGTCGATCAACTCCGAGTCCGTCAGCGGGGACTCCGCCCGCAGGGACGCACGCGTCGTCGCCGGGGCGGGGGTGACGGTGGCACCGGTGTTCACGGGCGTCACGGTAACCCGGTGCCTCGGCCGGTGGGGGTGCCACCTCGGCGCCGGGCGGGTCAGCGGGTGAGCTCGACCTCGGTGATCTCGGCGTCGTAGGCCTGGGCACCGGACGTGCCGAGCCGGGTGATCCACACGAGGAGGTACCGCGACTCCTCGGGCTCGTCGATCGTCACGGTCGCCTCGCCGTCGCGGACGGTGCCCGTCCCGAGCCGGGTGGTCTCGTCGAGGGAGCTCGGCGTCGCGGTGGGCGACGAGCGCACCTCGAAGCGCACGTCGTCGTCCTCGGAGTGCAGGACCACCCGCCGGACCTCCTGCTCGCCGTCGAGGGTGAACATCAGCCCGATGCCCGGCTTGTAGGCGGACGGCGAGTCGCCGATCTGCGCGCGGTAGGTGTCGCTCGACCACGAGGTGGACCGGTCACCGTCGGCCACGTTCGGCGCGCTCGCCGAGTTCTCCGCCGTGCCGGCCGAGGACGCCGGCTGCCAGGTCGTCACGGTCGAGACCTCGACCGGCGTGTCCGGGGTGTCCCGCTCGGTCTCCTCGGTGTCCGCCTGGTCCTCCGGCGCAGGTTCGGTGGTCTGGGACGCCCGGCTGGCCTGGGCGGCCCGCTCGATCGCGTCGAGCTGTTGCGACAACGGCGTGTTGTTGCTCGTGCCGCCGAAGCCGCCGAGCAACCACGTGAGGACCAGGACGATCACCACGACCGCCGCGGCGGAGGTGCCGGCCATGATCTGCCACCGGCGCTTCTGCGTCTCCGGGTCCGGCTCGGAGTACGGCTCAGCGGTCCCGCCCGCGTACGCCCCGTCGTACGCCCCGCCCGCCGGGTCCGGGTCTACCGGGCGGGTGACACGCGCGGCGCGCACCGGCCCGCCGACGCGGTCGGCCACCATGGATCTCACCGTGGCCGCCGAGCTCACCGACGACCCGTCGAGCGTCCGCATCGCCAGCACGGCGGACTCGGGCGAGACCCCGGAACCGACCACCGTGGGATCGAGGACCTCGTCGTCGTCGCCCCTCGGGGCCTCCCCCGGGCGCCCGTCGGCCGGATCGTGCCGGTCGGACCCGTCGGGAAGGGGCAGCGGCCACGTCCCGGTGAGCAGCGCGTAGAGGACCGCGCCCAGACCCCGCACGTCGGCGCGGGCGTCCGCGCCCTCGCGCACTCCGGGGAAGGACAGGACGGCGCGCCCGTCCTCGGTGAGGCGGACCCGGTCCGGCGAGTCCAACCCGAGGGCGAGGCCGGCCTCCTCGGCGCGGGTCGCGGCGTCGGACAGGCCCCACACCGCGCCCACGGCGGAATCCGGGTCGGGTTCCGCGACGGCGGCGGCGAGACTGCGGCCCGGGATCCACTCGGTGACGACGATGCCGCCCGCGCGGCCGCGGATGACGTCGAGCACGCGCGCGAGGCCGTCGGAGTAGACGGACGTCAGGGCGACGGTCCGGTCGAGGACCCCGGTGGCCGAGCCCGGGGGCTGCTCGCCGGGAAGGGGGTCGACGAAGGTGAGGGCGACGAACCTGTCGAGGCGCCGGTCGCGGGCCTTCCAGAACGCCTGCCCGGCGACGCCGCCGCACGGCTCGAGCAGTTCGTACCGGCCACCGGAGACGAGGCCGCCGACGGTCAGACGAGGAGGAGTGGGGGAAGCGGACCCCACGGGGGCCCCGGTCTGATCGCCCACCCGCTGTCCTCCTCGCCTGGTGCGCCCGGCCTCCCGTCGGCCGCTCGTGATCCCTCGAGTGTACGTACCGCCCGCCCGGGGAATCGACTATCGCCTCAGACGCCCCACGAGGCCGCGGAGAACGGGGGTGATGGAGTCCAGTTCCGGCAGACGGGATCTCGACAGGACCAGCCCGGTGACCGCGAGGGTGAGGACACCGGCGAGCGCCGCGCGGAGCACGTAGCCGATGCTGCCGACGGCGTCGGTGAGCGCGTCCATCGGCAGCACCGTGTCCACCGCGAGGGCCACCAGGGCGCCGGCGACCGAGGCGCCGAGCGTCCACGCGGCGGACCGGAGGGTTTCCCGGCCGCGCAACGACCCGAGCTTCGAGCGGAGCAGGACGTACCCGGCCACCGCGCCGACGACCCAGCCGATGCCGTTGGCCAGGGCGAGGCCGATCACCACGTGCGAGCGCTCGTCCGCGACCGCGGGGACGAGGAGCGAGAGGACGACCCGGACGACGGTGATCGCGAGGATCATCACCGTGGGCGTCCAGTAGTCCTCACGGGCGTAGAAGACGCGCTGCTGCAGGAGTACGATCGCGTAGGGCACCAGGGTGAAGGCGCCGGCGGCCACGGTGAGGCCGAGGACCCGGGCGCTGTCGGCGTCGAAGTTGCCGTAGCGGAACAGGCCCGTGGCGATGGTCGGCCCGAACGCCGTCATGAAGGCGATGATCGGCAGGAGGCCGAACAGGGACAGCCGGGTGCCCAGCGAGATGTCGCGCACGACCGCGTCGTTCCGGCCGGCGACGCCGTTGTCCGCCAGGCGGGGGTTGATCGCCGTGAGCAGCGTGACGCCGATGATCCCGTACGGGACCTGCAGCAGCAGCCAATAGGTCTGGTAGATCGCGATGGCGGCCTCGTCGGCGGCGGCGCCGATGCGGTTGGTCATGACCAGACCGACCTGCGAGATGAGCACGTACGTCACGCCGGCCAGCGCGTGCCCGCCGAACTGCTTGATCCGCGGGTCGAGCCCCCACTGCGGGCGCAGGTCGACACCGGCGCGGCGCAGCGCGGGGACGAGGACGGCGGCCTGGACGACCACGCCGAGCGTCGTGCCCAGACCGAGCAGCAGGATCGGGCCGCTGAGCAGGTTGACCGGCGCCGCAGGGTCGATACCGCTGCCCACCACCGCGAACAGGGCGAGCGTGGCGATCGCGACGACGTTGTTCCACACCGGCGCCCACGCGCCGGGCCGGAAGACGCCGTTGTAGTTGAGCACCGCCAGCATCACGGAGAACACGCCGTAGAAGAAGATCTGCGGAAGCAGCAGGAACGCGAACGCGGTGGCCAGGTCGGTGTTGACCTCGCCGTCGCCGAGGTTGAGTTCGGTGAGCAGCGGCGCGCACGCCACGGCGAGCACCGTCGCGCCGAGCGCGAGCGCCGAGGTGACGGTGAGCAGGCGGCGGATGAAGGACACTCCCCCGTCCGCGTCCTCCTGCGCCGCCTTGGCCAGCAGCGGCATGAACATGGCCGTGAGCACCGAACCCAGCACGAGCTCGGTGATCATGTTGGGCAGCGTGTTGGCGGTGTTGAACGCCGACGCGACCGCGGGGCCCAGCACGGTGAGGATGAGGATCATCCGGACGAACCCGGTGATACGGCTCGCGAGGTTGGCCACGGCCATCGAGCCCGTCGACCGCATCACGGACGCGTCGGACGAGTCGCGCGTGCGGCCCCCGGTCCCGCCCCCGGAGCGGGACTCGGAGGACCCGTCCGTGGACGTGCCGGCAGCCGGGGCCCCCGCGCCCACGGAGGCGGCCGTCATGGCTGGGGTAGGGATCGCGTCGGGAACGAACGAGTCGGCGACCGGCGGCGGCGACGCCGGGCCGGGCAGCACGCAGCTGCCCGACTCACGCCGCCTGGCCCTGAGGCCGGGATCCGGTCTGCGCAGTTCGGGTCCGGTGGACCCCTGCTCGTCGTTCACGGTCGGTGCCCTTCGTCCGCGGGGTCGAGGATGCCCCGACGGTAGCGCAGGTAGCGCCGACCCCCGAGGACGAGGGCGAGCGCCGCCGCGGCCAACGCGAATGCCTGCGCGACCGGGTACCCGCCGGTCTGGACGGACAGTTCCACCGGCTCCGACAGCGGTCGGCCGTCGGGTCCGGTGAGCATGAAGGTCACGGCGTGCCGGGTGCCGCCCTCGGCGTCGGACTGGGTGGGCACCTGCAGGGTGCGCGATCCGCTCGCCGGGATCTGGACGACCCCCACCGGATCCACCCGGATGTCCTCCGGGGCGGTCACCGTCACGCCGACGCGGACCGGGAACGGCAGGGCGTTGCGTGTCACGAGCAGGAGCGGGCTGTTGGGGCTGGCCATCGTGAAGACGCTGCCCGGCGGCAGGAGGTCGACGCGGTCGAGGGAGGCGGTCACCGTCTCCTCGAGCCGGTCGAGTCGCGCGGCGGACCGGGCCAGTGCGTCCTCGCCGGTCCCGGATCCGGGGTCCACACCGTCGCCGCCGGCCCGCCGCCCGGTCTCCGAGAGGACCCGCAGGGCGTCGGTGACCATCGGGTCGAGGTGATCCTGGGCGCCCGCGGAGGTCGGATCGGAGGTGTCGACCAACGAGCGGAGCGTGCCGACGGCCTCGAGGGCGGTGGCGATGCGCCGGTCCGCGCCGGCGGGGTCGGGCGCGCCGGGGTCGACCGCGCCCGTCGGATCCGGGGCGAGGGTCCCGTCGGGGACGGTCACGGGGCTGGTGAGGCGTTCGGTGAGCGGGAGCGCCCGCATGCGGCCGGCCGTCAGCTGGGCGCCGAGCGACTCGAGCAGGGAGCCGGCCGATTCCCCGTCGACGGTCCACACCTGCGGCGGCACGGCGAGGACGCCCTGAGCGTCCGCCGTGGCGTCCCCCGGGCCACTCGTCGCGTCGATCGCGTCCACCACCGGCGCCAGCAGGGCCGCGCGGGCGTCCTGGAGCCGGGCCGCCGGCGAGTCGGCCGTGAGCCAGTACCGGGTGTCCGGGTCCGAGTAGCGCGGGTTCTCCGGCACGTCGCCGGTCGCGGCCAGGGCCGAGCCGATCGTCGCGGAGTAGGTCAGCGCGCGCCCGACCGCCGTGCCGGCCAGTCCCACGATCCCGGGGGGCGGCACGAGGCCGGTGTCGGTGCGGGTGGACGGCGCGGCCACCACTGCGCTGCCCGCGCCACCACCCTGCGGGGCGAGGGCCTCGGCGGTGCCCGGCGCCAGGGTGCCCGAGGCGGGCACGACCACGTCGGGGACGGGCGCCACCCCGAGGATCCGCTCGACCGAGCCCGCGTTGTCGAGCGCCGCACGCGTGAGGTCGGTGGACCCCACCGCCGCGACCGACTCGAGGCCCGCCTGCGCGGCCGGCAGGCTCACCACGCACGCGCCGTCGGAAAGGGCACGCAGCTCGTCCAACCACCGTGTGGCGTCCGCGGCGACGGCCTCCGGATCGGCCGGGCGCGTGGTGGCGCCGCCGGACCCGGAGTCGTCGTCGCCACCGCCGCGGACCCTGGCGCCACGCGCGGAGGAGTCACCCGTGCGATCGGATCCGGCGTCGTCGGAGATCACCACGGTGCGGCCGCCCGCGATCTCCGACACCGTCCCCAGCAGCGACGGATCCACCGCCAGGCACATCGAACGCCGCAGCTCCTGACCCCCGGGTCCGTCGAACGCCTCGTCGGCCGCGCGGACCAGACCGGTGAGGCGACCGGAGTCCGACAGCTCCCGCAGGAGGGAATCGTCGGTCAGCATCACCACGGGATCGGGACCCTCGACACCGGGCACCGCCGCGACCCGCGTCGGTGACGAGGCCAGCGGCCACAGCACCGTCAGCGGGACCGGCGCCGGACCCTGCTCGTCCGCCGGCGTGGGGTCGACCACCTCGTCGTCGTCGACCCCCGGCACTGTCGCCGGCCGCGGCGCCTCCAGCACGGGCAACAGGGTGCGGGCGTCGTCGAGGCGCGCGGGGGATCCGCCCGCGGGCGTGCCGTTGACGTTGACGAGCAGCGGGTAGACGCCGGGCTCGGTGAGCTGCAGGTCGGGGCCCGGATCACCGGGCACGGCGCGCGCGGGCATGGAGACCCGGTACGTCACCGACGCGCCCGGCGGCACGGCCTCCGCCACGCGGACGAACTCGCCGCGCACCCCGAACGACGGTTCCGACCACACCAGCGGTTCGCGCACCGACTCGGCGTCGGCGGACCGCGGCCCGCGCTGCAGGCGCACGTCAACCGCCTCGAGCGGGGTGTCGCCGACGTTGGTGATGGTCCCCGACACCGTGACGACCGGGACGCCGGCCTCGGTGCCGACGGCGGCCCCTCCCCCGCCCCCGGCGGCCGCCGGGTCGTTCGCGCCGTCGAGGACCCGAGGGGTGAGCTCGTCGATGCTGATCCTGGCCAGTGCGGGGGCCGGATTGGGGATGTAGCCGGCGGCCGAGGCCTGCTCGGGGGTGATCGCGCGGGCCGCGGCCGGGCCCCACGCGGTGCCGACGCCCCAGCCCGGTCCGATCGCCAGTGCCGCGCACAACGCCGTCGGGACGACCGCCCGGACTGCACGCCCAACCGGCCGCCCGATCACGGCCCTGACTCCTCCGGGGAGTCGTCGCGGGGCGCGGCTGCGGAACCCGGGGCGTGACTGCGGCGGACCGGCTCCGGACCGTCGGCCCGGCGGGACGGGTCCACCACCTGCGCGTCGGCGGGCGGAGGGTTGTCGCCTGCGGCCTCGGCGCGGGCGAGCTGCGGCAACAGGGTGCGGGCGGCCTCGACCAGCCGCCGCTCGTCCGGATAGGCCAGGCGGCGGGGCAGGTCATCGAACGGCACCCACGCGACCTCGGTGATCTCGGGGTCCTCGTCGCACAGGTCACCGTGGTCGTAGCGGATGAGGTGGTGGTGGACGGTCTTGTGGATGCGCCGACCCTCGGCCACGAACCAGTAGTCGATGGTGCCCAGCGCCGCCAGGACCGTGCCGTCGACGCCCGTCTCCTCGAGCACTTCGCGTCGGGCCGTCTCCTCGACGGTCTCGCCCGGCTCGATGTGCCCCTTGGGCATGGACCACAGCATGCGGCCGCGCCGGTCGAGGCGACCGATGAGCGCGACCTCGAGCCGGGACAGGTCCGGCTCGGGCCCGCTCGCGGCGCGCTCGAGACCGCGCACGACCAGCCCGCCGGCCGAGGTCTCCAGCACGGTCTTGAGGCGCTGGCCCCCGCGGGGATGGCGCGCTCCCCCGCGGCCGCCGCGGGCGTTCTTGGCGCCGCCCTTGCCGCCCTGGGCGCCCGGCTTGGACGCCGCCTTGGCACCGGTCTTGGGCGCGTTCTTGGCGGCCGTCTTGCCGCCGGCCTTGGACCCGCCCTTGCCGCCGGCCTTCCCGGGCGGCGACGTGCGGGTGGTGTTGGCCGAGGCCGCCTGTCCCCCACCGGATCGGGACCGGTTGGAGGCGCGCGCGTGGCGGGGCGCCTGGCGTGAGGTCGCGCCGGCGGTGCCGTCACCGGACTTCACCGTGTGGGTGGTGTCGGCGCCCTGCTGCTTCTGGGCCTCGGCCGCACGGCCCTGCCCCCGGCCACCGCGCCGTCCGCGGCCCCCGCGACGGCGCCGCCGGCCCTGGCGCTGCTGACCGTCATCGGGGGCCCCGGACTGTCCGCCCTGGGCGGCCTTCGGGCCCGACGCGCCGCCGGCGCCGCCAGAGGGGTTCTGGGCGGCCGACTTCGGGGCGTCGCCGTGACCGGATCGTTGCCCGTCGGAGCCCTTCGCGCCGCCGCGATCCGGGCGGTGACCTGCGGAATCACGACCGGCCGAGCCGGGTCCGGCCGGCCGACGCGAACGACGACGCCGCGGCGCGTTGGCGCGCGGTTCGGCGGGACGATCGGCTTCGGACACCCATCGATGCTACCGGCCGGGGGTGACTTGACCGGAATCCACGGCGTGCCGTCGCCGCACCGCGCGGGGTCAGGCCCCGAGCGCCGGCCCGACGACCCGCCACGAGTCGCGCAGCTCGCGGGAGAACAGGCCGAAGGTGTGCGCGCCGCTGGAGTAGCGGTCATAGGTGAACGGCACGCCGCCGGCCCGCAGCGCGGCGGCCATGTGGCGGGTCCCCAGGTCGGCGGCGAGCTCGGTGGGGGCGCCGATCGCAAGGGTCGCCGAGCCGGACCCCGCGGCCTCGTCGGGCCCGGGGTTGCCCGGCGCGGAGGCGAGGTAGAGAGCGGTGCCGCGGAGTCGCTCGACGTCGTGCGACGGGTCGTTGTGGAGCCACGCCGGGTCCCCGGGGGCGCCCCACGCGTTGTGCACGTTGCCGCCGCCGCGGGCCACCATCGCCGTCATGGCGGCGCGGCCGAGCGGCGTGGAGACCTCGGGGAAGCCGGACAGGGACGCGGCGGCCGCGTAGTGGTGACGGCCGGTCGCGGCGAGGGTGAGGGCCGGGCCGCCGGACATGGACACGCCGATCACGCCGCGGGTGCCGTTGAGCCCCCAGGCGCCGGCGAGCGCGGCGGGCAGCTCGGAGTCGAGGAAGGTGTGCCAGCGGTTGACGCCGAGGACGGGGTCGGGTCGCTGCCAGTCGGTGTAGAGGCTGAACCGGCCGCCCTCGGGGCTGGCGACGAGGACGTGCTTGTCGGCGAAGAAGTCCTGGTAGTCGGTGTGGTAGGCCCAGCCGACGTGGTCCTCGCCGCCGCCGACGCCGTTGAGCAGGAGCAGCAGCGGCGCCGGCGCGGGCCGTGCGGGCAGGAGGACGAACGTCGGCACCGCCTTGTTCATGGCCGGCGACCACACGTCGGCGAGGACCTTGCGGCCCTCCACGGGCTGGACGCGCAGGACCTGCGGGCGGGAGCGGTCGGCAGGCGGCGGGGCCGTGGGTCGCGGTGCGGTGGTGAAGCCCAGGGCGGTGGAGGTGTCGACCCCTCCGGAGGACTGGGCGGCCGCCGCGGGGACGGTCCCGGGGACGACCGCGGTCAGGGTGACCGCCGCGCCGGTCAGAGCTGCCACCGCCGCGAGGGTGACGGCGGCCGGGGCACCGGTCCGACGAGTGGGTGACAGGCGTGGACGGGGGCGACGACGACGAGACACGCCCGTCACTCTAAGTCACTCCTGTCACCGAACACAGGGTGACGGGGTGGGCGCCACGTGAGGCGGGACCGGCTACCCGGGCGCGGCTAGAGTCCGCTGTATGAGCTCTGGCCCGCCCGCGCACGCCCTGGTCCTGCGACACCGGGCCAAGCCGGGCCGTCGCGAGGATCTGATCGAGGCGTGGCGTCGGCACATGCCCGAGGCGGTACAGGCCAACGACGGGCATCGCGCCTACGTCCTGTGCGCCTCGTACGTCGACCCGGACGTGATGGTGGTGTTCCAGCACTACCGGGACGCGGCCGCCGCGCAGGAGTTCCTCGGTAACCCGGCCTACCTGCGGTATCTCGAGGAGGCGGGGGACCTGCTGAGCGGTCCGCCGGAGGTCGAGGCGGTCGAGCCGCTGTGGTCCAAGGCGGTCGCGGCGGACGACTGAGACCCGCGGCGGGTCGAGCGGGCGGACCGCGGGCGGACCGCGGGCGGTGGCGAACCGGCACGTCCGGGGGCGGCCCGCGCCGGTTCTCCGCCCGGCAGGGGCATGTCGGGCCCACTCGGTAAAGTCAGCGCCGTGACAGCCCGCAGACCGACCTCCGATCGCAGCGCCGCCGACGATCGTGCCGCCTCCGACCGACACGATGCCGCGGTGTTCTCGGGTCTGCAGGACGGCCCCGGCGCCAGGCCCGATCCGGCGGAGGTCGAGGCCCGGCGGGTCAGACTGCTGGCCGGCGCCCAGACCACCCTCAACCAGCTCGCCGACGTGCTGTCCCCGCTGGCCGCGGCGTTCGGTGAGGCCGGGCACGAGCTGTACCTCGTGGGCGGCAGCGTCCGCGACGCCGTGCTCGGGCGTCTCGGCACGGACCTGGACTTCACGACCGACGCCCGCCCGGAGACGGTCCGGGAGATCCTCGACCGCTACGCGGACGCGGTGTGGGACACGGGGATCGAGTTCGGCACCCTGTCCGCCGTCAAGCGGGACGGCGACGGGATCGAGCAGCAGATCGAGATCACGACCTTCCGCGCCGACTCCTACGACGGGGTCACCCGCAACCCCGAGGTCGTCTACGGGGACACCCTCGACGGGGACCTGGTGCGGCGCGACTTCACCGTCAACGCCATGGCGGTGCGGCTGCACCCCGACGGCCGGCACGAGTTCGTCGACCCGCTGAACGGGATGGACGCGCTACTGGCCGGAGTGCTCGACACCCCGGCCGCGCCCGAGCAGTCCTTCGCCGACGACCCGCTGCGCATGCTGCGGGCGTGCCGCTTCGTCTCCCAGCTCGGCTTCACCCTAGCGCCGCGCGTGTTCCGGGCGATGACGGAGATGACCGCGGAGATCGACCGCATCACCGCGGAGCGGGTCCGGGCCGAGCTCGACAAGACCATTCTCGGCGACTACCCGATCGACGGCATCAACATGCTGTGCGAGACCGGCCTGGCCGACCACGTGCTGCCCGAGGTGCCCGGCATGAAGCTCGAGCGGGACGAGCACATGCAGCACAAGGACGTCTACTGGCATTCGCTGACCGTGCTCAAGCAGGCCATCGACCTCGAGCCGGAGGGCCCCGACCTCGTCCTGCGCTGGGCCGCACTGCTGCACGACATCGGCAAGCCGGCCACCCGCGCGCCCAAACCCGGCGGCGGCGTGACGTTCCACCACCACGAGGTGGTCGGCGCCAAGATGGTCCGCAAGCGCATGCGCGCCCTGAAATACCCCAAGCAGATGATCGAGGACGTCTCGGGACTGGTGTTCCTGCACCTGCGCTTCCACGGGTACGGCGAGGGCCAGTGGACCGACTCGGCCGTGCGCCGCTACGTCTCGGACGCCGGTCACCTGCTTCCCCGCCTGCATCGGCTCGTGCGCGCCGACTGCACCACCCGAAACCGGCGCCGCGCGGCGAAGCTGCAGGCCAACTACGACTCGCTGGAGAGGCGGATCGCCGAGATCGAGGAGAAGGAGGACCTCGCCCGGGTCCGCCCCGACCTCGACGGCAACGAGATCATGACCCTGCTCGGCCTGGGGCCCGGTCCCGACGTCGGCCGCGCGTGGTCGTTCCTCAAGGAACTCCGCCTGGACCGCGGCCCGCTCGACCGGGACGAGGCCGAGGCCGAACTCCTCAGATGGTGGGCCGAGCAGAACGGCGGGGACCAGCCGACCGGGGGATCCGACACGGACCGGCAGAACGGCGACCCGGCGTGACCGGCGGAGCGGTCGACCGCTACCTCTCGTCAGCGGTCGGTCGCCTCGTCGTCGTCGTCCTGGCCTGCGTCGGCACGCTGATGCACACCGTCGGCGTCCCCGGCCTGCAACAGATCCCGCCGTACCGCATCGACCTCGACGTCTACCGCGTCGGCGGGCAGGTGTTCCGCGACGGCGGTGAGCTGTACGGCGAACTGCCGCAGCTGGCGCAGGGCGCGCACCTGCCGTTCACCTATCCCCCGCTGTCCGCGCAGATCTTCTCGCTGCTCACGCTGGTGCCGCTGCCTGTGGCGTCCGCGCTCGTCACGCTGGCGACCATCGCGGTGCTGGCGCTCGTCGTGCAGCTGGTGCTCACGCGCACGTGTGAGCGGCCGGCGCGTGAGCTGTGGTGGCTCACGGCCGCCGTCATGGTGGTGGCGCTGTGGTCCGGCCCGGTCCGGGAGACGATCGGGTTCGGGCAGGTCAACGTGTTCCTCATGGCGCTGGTGCTGGTCGACGTCATCCTCGGCCGCGGGCGGTGGTGGGGCGGCACGCTCACCGGGCTCGCGATGGCCATCAAGCTCACGCCCGCGGTGTTCCTGCTGTACTTCTTCTTGCGGCGGGACTGGCGAGGGTTGGCCACGGCGGTGGTGTCGGCGCTGGCGTTCACCGGCCTCGGCCACCTGCTCGCGCCTGACGACTCCGCCCGCTACTGGAGCTTCGCCATCCGTGATCCCGAGCGGATCGGCGGCCTCGCGTTCACCTCCAACCAGTCGGTGAACGGCGTCGTCTACCGTCTCGGCCTCGAGGACACCGCCGCGTCGATCGTGTGGTTCCTCGTCGCCGCGACGATCGGGCTGGGTATCGCGTGGGTCGCGTGGCGTCTGCTGCGGTCTGGTCAGGAGGTCGCCGCTGCGGTGGCGGTGGGTCACGTCGCGCTGTTCTGCTCGCCCGTGTCGTGGGGCCACCACTGGGTGTGGGCGGTGCCGGCGGTCGTGCTCGCGCTGGTGTGGGCCGACCGTGCGGGACGACGGGGTGGCCGCGACGAGCGCCTCTGGCTGGGCATCGCCGTCAGCGGCGTGGTGATCTTCCTGGCGACTCCCCAGTGGTGGGTGCCGAACAGTGAGGGCCGCGAGCTGGGCTGGAGCCCGGTCGAGCACCTCGTCGGCAACGCCTACCTCATCTGGGCGCTGGTGTTCCTGGTGGTGCTCGGGCTGCGGGCGGCCCGCCTGGGCCGGCCCGATCTGGGCGGCGACCCCCGCCAGCCCGTGGTGCTGGACCGCGCGCTAGCCCGCTGACCGCGCCTCCCCCGACCTGTCCGGCGGGATCGCGTCAAGCGCTCCGCGTGGCCTGTGGACAACTCGGTGGGCTCTCCACAGATCGGCCGGTGGCTCTGGTCGGTGCGGTTCGTGAGCGACACGATCGGCGCATGGACTACTTCTTCGGAGACGGCGTCGGTGAGCCGACGCAGTGGCAGGGCGAGCCCGATCTCACCCTCGGAATCGGCGCGCCGGACGCGCTGTGGCTGGACTTCGACGGCGATGGGTACGCCGACGACGCCCTCTGGGACTCGGACCTCGACGGCACGGCGGACCGAGTGGTGACCGATGTCGGTGCCGCCGGCCAGGTCGCCTACGCCGACGACGGCAACCGCGGCGTGTGGAACGTTCACGCGGGTGGCGTGGGGGCGCTCGCGGCGGGTTCTCTCGGCGCGGGGGCTGCGGGCGCGGGCTCGGTCGGCGCGGGCAGCGTCGGTGGTGGCTCGGTCGGCGCAGGGAGCGTGGGTGGTGGCTCCGTGGGCGCGGGCTCGGTCGGCGCGGGCTCGGTCGGCGGGGGCTCCGTGGGCGCGGGATCCGCGGGTCTCGGCTCCGTCGGCGCCGGCTCCCTGGCGGCCGGCTCGATCGCCGCCGGGGTACACGGATCGGGCGGTCTCGTCGAAGGTGCACTGGCCGCGGGGTCGGACGCGATCGCCGCCGGTACCCAGTCCCTGGGAGCGCTGCCGGACTGGGGCTCGCTGCTGTCCGATGCGATCGGCGCGATCCACCACGGCTCCGCGGCGGTCGCGGACTCGTCCAGATGGTCGACTCCCCCGGTCACCGAGCCCGCCCCGGGCCCGCCGCCCCCGCCGGTCCAGGGTGGGACCGTTGCTGAGCCGGCGGCCCCGGTCGTCGAGGAGGACGGATCGATCACGGTCGACACGGGGGGCGGCTGGCTGTCGGTCGCGGACGTCGACGGCAACGGTCGCCTCGACACCGCCCTGCCGTTCGAACCCCCGCGCATCGAGCTGCCGCACTTCGAACCGCCCCACATCGAGCTACCGCATGTCGAGCTGCCGCACGTCGACGCGGGGTCGGTGGCCGGTTCGGTGGATGTCGGGGTCATCGACGCGGGCGCGCTCGGAGCCGGCTCCGCGGCCGCGGGTTCGGCAGCGGCCGGATCGGCTGCCGCAGGGTCCGCCGCGGCCGGGTCGGGCGGCGGGGGCTCAGTCGGTGCCGGAAGCGTCGGCGTCGGGTCGGTCGGAGCAGGCAGCGCTGGCGCGGGCTCTGTGGGCGCGGGCTCTGTGGGCGCGGGTTCAGTGGGTGGGGGCTCAGTGGGCGGCGGTTCGATCGCCGCGGGCTCGCTCGGCCTGGGCTCCTGAGCGGATGCCCACCACCACCGCGATCACGCCCGCGGCGGCGTACAGCACCGCCGGCACCAGCATCAGTGACACCGACCGGCCGTCCGCGGGCACGAGCGGAAGCACCGCGAGCATGCCCACGACGAACGCCGAGTTGAACAGCGCGTCCTGGAGGGCGAACACGCCGCCTCGGCGGACATCGGGGACGTCGGTCTGCATGGCATTGTCGGCGACGAGCTTGACCACCTGCGCCCCCAGACCGATCGCCACCGCGCCGACCACCAGGACCGTCGGGTCGAGGGTCGGTCCGACGACGAGCTGGGCGACGGCGGATGCGGTGGCCCCGGCGGCGACGACGAGGACGCGTCGGGCTCGGGCGATGGCCCACGGGGTGACGACCGCGGCCAGACCCATGCCCGCGGCCACGGCCGCCGACATCAAGCCGAAGCCGCCCATCCCGGCGACGATCGGACCGCCTGACCCGCCGGACTCGGCATCGCGCAGGAGCAGGATCGCCAGCATCGTCGTGATCCCGAACGCGGCCCGCCCGAGCGTCACGCCGGTCAACGACACCCACACCAGAGCCGAGGAACGGGCGGCCCGGACGCCCTCGGCGAGCCCCCCGGCGAACGCCCGGACGGCACGGCGGGTCACGGCCTCGTCCGGGTGGCAGAGGAGCTCGTCGTCGTCGGGTCCCAGGTGGCGCGGCGGCAGGGCCAGGACCGCCCACACCCCCGCCAACGCGGAAACCACGGACGGCACGAGGGTCCACGAGACCGCGGAGTCGCCCGCGCCCAGGACGGCGAGCACCGCGAACGCCGCGACCGCGCCCACCGCGGTGATGACCGAACCCACCGTCACCAGCACCGAGTTGGTGGCGGCGAGGAGCCGGTCCGGCACCACCTTCGGCATCGCCGCGGTCATCCCGGTGTTGATGAGCCGGCCCAGACCGATCGCCACGAGGGACAGCGCGAACAACACCGCCAGGCCCACGCCCGAGTGGACGGCGCCGGCGGCGATGAGCGCGATGGTCGCGACGATCGCGAGGGTCCGCACCAGGGCGGCGACGGCCACCACGACCCGGCGGTCCCACCGGTCCAGAGCGGCCGCGGCGAAGGGCCCGACGATCGAATAGGGCAGCAGCATCACCGCGAACCCGCCCACGATCGCCGCCGGAGTGGTGCCCGACTCGGGGCTGAACAGCACGATTCCGCCGAGGGCGGCCTGATGGATGCCCTCGCTGAGCAACGCCGCCAACCGAGCCGTCGACAGCCGACCCAGACCATCGGACTCGCGCAGGGCGGCGGCCAGGCGGCCCCGGGTGGGAACGGCCGGGTCGGCGGGCGGTGAGGTCACGGGAGTCACGGTAGCGCTCGCGGCCGGGCCGCCGATCACCGCGGCGAGACCCGATCGAGGGGACGCGCGTGTGGCCCGGCGACGACGGGGGCATCATGGATACATGGACACGGGACCGGATGATCTGAGCGGCGGAGGCCTGTTCGGCGACCGCCTCTACGACGCCATGGACAAGCGGGATCCCGTCGCCGGTTCACTGCTCATCGCCGCGCCCGACATGCCCGACCCGAACTTCCGGCGCGCGATCATCTACATGATCGAACACGACCATTCCGGGTCGCTGGGTGTGGTGATCACCCGACGCAGCGAGACCGACGTCGAGGAGATCCTGCCCGCCTGGTCCGAGTTGTGCGCTCCCCCGTCCGTATTCCACATCGGAGGACCCGTCAAGCCCGACACCGGCATCGCCCTGGTCGTGCTGAGTGCCGGCGTCGACGGCCACCGGTTCAGCGGGCTCCAGCAGATCGAGGGCCGCGTGCACGTCGTGGACCTGGACAGCGACCCCGACCTCCTGCGGGAGCACATCGACGGCGTGCGGGTGTTCGTCGGGTACACCGGCTGGGCGCCGGGTCAGCTGCAGGACGAGCTCGACCGCGGCGACTGGTACGTCGCGCCCAGCCTGCCCAGCGACCTGCTCGCGCCCGCCCGCGTCGACGTGTGGGGTGCGGTGCTGCGCCGCCAGGAGATGCCCCTGCCCCTGTACGCCACATACCTGCAGGACGGCGACCTCAACTGACATAGAAGCCGTGCGCGATCTCACGATTCGGGACAGTGTTTCCGTATTGTGGGCAGTGGCATAAGCTCCTGCAGGTGGAGACGGTGGACGGTGAGTCGACGACGGTGACGGCCCGGCACTGGTTGGTGCTGGCCGTGGCCACGTTCGTCGCCGCGTCCGGATCGGCGTTCGTGATCGGCGTCGGCTTCCTGCTCCCCCACCTCACGAGCGTTATGGGACTGTCCCTCTCGCAGGGCGGGATCCTGGTCGCGATGCCGCTGGTCGGCATGGCCGCGGCGCTGATCGCGTGGGGCTGGCTAGTCGATCGTGCCGGGGAGAAGGTCGTCCTGGTCGCCGGGTCGGTCGGTGCCGCCGTCACCCTCGCCGCGGCTCTGTTCGTTGACTCGTTCGCATTTCTGGCGGCGCTGCTGCTGATCACGGGTGCCTTCACCGCCTCAGGTAACTCGGCGAGCGGGCGACTGGTCGTGAGCTGGTTCCCCGCGAACCGCCGCGGGCTCGCCATGGGCGTCCGCCAGATGTCGCAGCCGGCCGGATCCGCGGTCGCGGCCATGACCATGCCGCTGCTCGCGCAGTCGTACGGTCTGGGCGCGGCGTTCGCGCTCCCCCTGGCGATGGCAGCCGTTTCGGCGGTGGCGGCCCTCGTCGTCGTCACCGATCCGCCTCCACCCGAGGCCACGCGCGACGCGGGCGCCGAGGCGGTGAGTGGCGCGGCGACTGCCGCTGACGGTGAGGCGGTGAGTGGCGCGGCGACCGAAGGGTCGCCCTACCGCGGCTCCGGCTACCTGTACCGCGTCCACGGCGTGTCGGTACTGCTCGTGGTGCCACAGGGCATGCTGCAGGCGTTCCTGCTGACGTGGCTCGTGCTGGGGCACGGATGGTCGGCGATGTCCGCGGGCGTCGTGGTGACGGTGAGTCAGGTGCTCGGTGCGGTCGCGCGGATCGTGGCGGGCGCGGTGTCGGACCGAGTGGGGTCCCGCACGACACCTATTCGCGGCGTGGCGATCTCGGTGACCGCCGGCCTGGCCGCGCTGGCGGCGGCGGAAGCACTGGGCGCGCCCGGGGTCATCGCGGTGACGCTCGGCGTGATCGCCACCGTGCTGTCGGTATCCGACAACGGCCTGGCGTTCACCGCTGTCGCCGAGTTCGCCGGGCCCCGCTGGAGCGGCCGAGCGCTCGGGGTGCAGAACACCACCCAGTTCGTGGCGATCTCGGCGTCCACACCCCTGGTCGCCGCCGTGATCGACGCCGTCGGCTACTGGCCGGTGTTCGCCGGCGCGGCCGTGATCGCGGCGCTGGCGATCCCGCTCGTGCCCGTCGCCGACCAGCGGCGGGCCTGACCGCCCCGCATCGCGTCATCGTCAGGGCGCAGGCGCGCCCCGGTACTGCCCCACCGACCACACGTTGCCCTCCGGGTCCCGCACGGAGAAGGTGCGATCCCCGTAGTCGGTGTCCTGCAGCGCCAGCACCACCTCGGCCCCGGCGCCCACGGCCCTGCGGTACACCTTCTCCGAGTCGGCGGTCACGACGTAGGCCAGACCGGTGCCGGGTGGCGAGGAGTGCGGATCGTCCGCACCACGTCCCGCGTCGCCCAGCATCACGCCTCCGCCCTCGGGCTACAGGAGCTCCGCGTGGGTCACCACGCCGTCCTCGGAGTAGCACGCCGTCTCCACGAACCCCAGAGCCGCGACCAGCCAGGCGATCACCGTCCGGGAATCCGAGCACCGGAAACAGTGCCACACCGTCGGCGCGGGCGCGTCGCCCGACTGTTCGTCCATGGGTCGAGTCTGCGCCCGCCGGCCGGGCAGCGGAAGGCCTCTGTCGGGGGTGATGCGAAATCGTGGCTGGCTAGACTGCCCGGCGTGTCGACCAGCCTCTCCACCAGCGCAGGGATCCGCGGCGAGATCCGCAAGGGTCTGGCCGACTGCTCGACCGTCGGGCTCGGACTCGTGCCGCTCGGGCTGGCGTTCGGGGTGCTCATGACCCAGGCGGGGTTCGACTGGTGGTGGGCACCCGTGTTCTCCCTGGTGATCTACGCCGGGTCGATGGAGTTCCTGGCGATCGGCCTGCTCACCGCCGTCACTCCCCTGTACTCGCTGGCCGCCGCCGCGTTCCTGGTGAACTTCCGCCACGTCTTCTACGGCCTGAGCTTCCCGCTCGAGGTCATCCGCTCGCGGCTGGGTCGGCTGTACGCCGTGTACGCGCTCACCGACGAGGTCTACGCGATCACGTCCACCAAGCGGCGCGCGGAGATGAGCGGTCCGCGGACGCTGACCATCGCGATCACCTGCCAGTCCCTGTGGGTGATCCCGGGCGTGATCGGAGCGCTCGTCGGCACCGCCCTGCCCGAGGGGTTGGACGGGTTGCAGTTCGCGCTGACCGGGTTGTTCGCCGTGCTGGCCGTGGACGCGTGGCGCTCGTCCGGCGACCTGCCCGCGCCGGTGATCGGCCTGGTGTGCGGTCTGGTCGCCGCCGTGGTGGCGCCCGACCAGATGCTCATCGTGGGTCTGTGCGCGTTCGTGGGCGTGCTGCTGGTGCGGTACGCGTGGCTGCAGCGGACCGGGCAGGCGGAGAACGCCGAACAGACGCAGCACACCGGGCGGACCGAGCGGCCCGGGAGTGATGTCGCGTGACCGCCGTCCCCGGGACCGCCTACCTCCTCGCCGGGTTGGGCGTGATGTTCCTCGTCACCGTGGCGCTGCGGGCCGCTCCGTTCGTCGCCCTCACCCGCCTCCGCGACTCGGGCGTCGTCCGCTATCTCGGCCGCACCATGCCGGCCGGCGTGATGGTGGTGCTGGTGGTCTACACCCTGCGCGACACCACCACGGCGCTCGGCTCGTGGGTGCCGGCGACCGTCGCGCTCGCGCTCACGTTGGGCGTGCACCTGGCGTTCCGGCGCGCCGCCGCGAGCATCGTGCTGGGCACGGCGACGTACATGGTGCTGCAGGCGTGGCTGGCCTGAGCGGGCTGGTCAGCTCGCCACGGGGCACACGCCCAGGTCGACCTTCCACTCGGTGAGGCCGTTGAGCCACCCGGAGCGCAGGCGCTTGGGATCGCCGAGCGCGGTGAGGTCCGGCAGGTGGTCGGCGACGGCGTTGAAGATCAGTTCGAGCTGCATCTTCGCGAGATTCGCGCCCAGGCAGTAGTGCGGGCCCTGGCCGCCGAAGGTCACGTGCGGGTTCGGGTCGCGGAGGATGGTGAACGTGAACGGGTCGTCGAAGACCTCCTCGTCGAAGTTCGCCGACCCGTAGCAGATCAGCACACGGTCGCCCTTGGCGATGGGCACCCCGCCGATCTCGGTGTCCTCCATGGCGGTGCGCTGGAACTGGGTGATCGGCGAGGCCCAGCGGAGGATCTCGTCGTAGGCGGTCTCGGGCCGCTCACGCTTGAACAGTTCCCACTGCTCGGGGTGTTCGAGCATCGCGACCATGCCGTGTGTGGTGGCGTTGCGGGTGGTCTCGTTCCCGGCCACGGCCAAGAGGGTGACGAACCAGCCGAACTCCTCGGCGGAGAGGTGTTCGCCGTCGACGTCGGCCTGGACGAGCTTGGTGACGATGTCGTCGCGCGGGTTGGCGGCACGGTCCTCGGCCATGGCGTTGGCGTACCCGATGAGCTCCATGGACGCGATGGCGGGTGCGTCGGGGTCACCGCCGGCGTCGTAGCTGGTCATGATGTTGGACCACTCGAAGATCTTGTGGCGGTCCTCCTGCGGCACACCCAGCAGGTCGGCGATCGCCTGGAGTGGCAGCTCGGAGGCGATGGAGGTGACGAAGTCGTCGGCGTTGCTCTCGGCGGCGGCGGTGACGATCTTGCGCGCCCGGTCGGCGAGTTCGTCGCGCATGCCGGCGACGCCGCGGGGGGTGAAGCCGCGGGAGATGATCCGGCGGTGCTTCTTGTGGATCTCGCCGTCCTCGTTGACGAGCATCGCGCGCTGGGCCTCGATGATCTCGCGCGGGGTAGCCTCGGCGAACCGCGGGATCATCGTGTTCTCCCCCGCGGAGAAGATCTCGCCGGTCAGCCGGGAGATCTCCTTGACGTCGGCGTGCCTGGTGACGAGCCAGTAGTGGTCGTCGTCGAAACCGTCGGAGCCGGGGCGCTTGTCCACGCGGTGGATGGGTTGTGTCCGCCGGAGCTCGCGCCACTCGTCGTGCGGGAGTCGCTTCTCGAACAGGTCCGGGTCGGTGAAGTCGAAGCCCGCCGGGATGGTCACGTCCATGGTGTCTCCTGAGACTGGTCGCCCACCGGCCCCCGGTGGGGATGAAACCGTGAATAGTGGTAACTATAAGCAGGTGGCACTATCGTCGAGGGAAGTTCTCGATCGCGCGTTGATGCTCTCCGAGCAGATGGCCGGGCACATCGCGCGCGCTGCGGCGAACTACGGGCTGACGGTGCCGCGGTTGGAGTTGCTGTTCGTGCTGGGGCTGCGGGGTGAGTGCAAGCAGGTGGAGCTGGCGACGTACCTCGATTGCTCACCGCGCCAGGTGACGGCGTTGGTGGACGGCCTGGTGGCGAGTGGTCACGTGGAGCGAACGATGCCGCCGGATGACCGCCGGGTGCGGTTGGTGAGCCTGACGGAGAAGTCGCGACGGATCGTTGATGAGGTGGTGACGGCGCGCGTCGGCCTCGCCGACTGGTTGTTCGAGGGATTTGACGACGACGAACTGCAGGCGTTCGGGGCGGTCGCGGAGAAGCTGATCTCCCGGATGAGTGGGCGGGCGCTGAGCCGGCTTCCGGAGCAGTGAGCCGGGCCCGCTCGTTGGATCACGCAGTGCAGGCGTAGCAGCCAGTACCGGCCCGGGCGTATTCGACGAACCCGCGGGCGAGGTAGTTGGGGATGGCGGCGGGGGAGTCGTCGTCGCAGGTGTGAAGCCACACTCGGCGGCAGCCCGAAACGTTCCAGGCGATGCGGCAGACCTCGGAGAGGAACCAGCCGCCCAGGCCGCCGCCGGCGAAAGCGGGCAGGATGCCGAAGTAGACGATCTCCACGTCGACTCCGTCACCGGCGGATCCGGTCCCGGCTGCAGTGCCAGCGTCGGCTGCGCTGTCGCAGGGGCTCATGCGCAGTTCTGCGTAGCCGACGACCTCGTCGCCCAGTCTTGCTCGAAGGGTGCTGACGCACGGGTCGGAGCAGTAGGAGGCCCAGCGACCCTGCGACCAGTCGAGGCGGTCGCCCCACTTCCAGTCGCTGCCGATCTCGCGGTACATCCGCTCATTGAAGGTGGGCTCCGCGGGAAAGACGCGCGTGATGGTGAGGTCGACGGGATCGGCCGGCCGGAGCTGGCCCGCGGTGGTCTGCTCTAGGTAGGTCACGCTGGTCACCGTTCTATTGAAGCACCGCGGCCCCGCTGGATCCGAGCTGAGTCGGGATCCGGCGGGGCCGAGCGCCGATCGGCGGGTCAGTTCACATGAATGTGCACGCCGGGGATGTTGAGGCCGTTGACGGCACCCGCCACCGACCCGACCGCATCGTTGTACATCTGGGCGCCGGCATTCTGGAGACCGCCGGCCACATGGGGATTGGTGCCGGCGGCGCCGGCACCGATGCCGAGTGCGCCGAGGCTGCCGGCACCGCCCAACGCCGCCGCGGCAACGCCGGCGACCGCGGGCGGGCCGGCGGCGATGGCCGGCCCGGCAACGGACGCGGCAGCGGGTCCGAGACCGACGAGGGCGGTCGTGATCGTGGTCCCGATCGCGACGATGGCGGCGAGGATTCCAGCGGGGATCATTGTGTTCTCTCCTTGATGTTCCGATTTTTCTCTGGCGAGATTCAGCCGAGGGTGACGTGCCGCGGCTGGATGGGTGGCTGAGGATTGACGGGTAGTAGTGGAATGTTGATCGGAGGCAGCTCAGGCGCTGCTGGCATTACCGGTGCGGGCGCCGGAGCCCGCACCGGTGCGGGTGGCGGCACAGGCTGCGGCGCGGGAGCCGGCGTGTACCGCGGCCGCACGGGTGGTTGTGCGGATGCCACTGGCACGCGGACGGCGGGCGCGGGTGCGGAAGCAGGCGCCGGCCCGGGCGAGGGCCCCTCGGATCTCGAGGACTCCGGCGACTTAACATCTACGCGTGCTGTCGACGTCGTCGGAGTCGATGTGGCCGCTGTGGACGTCGGGCCGGTTGTCGTCGGAGAGACCAAACCCGCTTGCGCGACGGAAGGATCCGCGCGGTGGTTCGTGGATGCTGAGGCGGTAGCCCCAGTCATCCATGCGATTCCCGCCCCTGCCGAGAACCCCAGCAGTGCCAGACCGGTCAGGACGGTGAGTGGAGCAGTGCGACGGAGCAAGACGGGCTTTGTGGCCAACGAGAACTCCTTCAATGCACCGGGAGGGGCCCGGGTCACCCCTCGACTCGCGTGAGCCGCTCAGCTCATGCCGCGTGAACGCTAAGGGTCGCCCCACCGCTCTTCAACGTTTTGCTCCCTAAGCAGCCTCCCGGACCGCACCCGTCCTGACCTGCTGATATGTCGCCAATCGCTCGCGCGGCAGAAAGGTGCTGGTAGCGGGATCGCGAATGTCATCCTCTGTCACATGTGGTTCAGGTGAAGATGTATATATCTGTGGGCGAGGTCACGCGCGAGGTGACTCGGTGAGACCACTTGCGAGGCCGTCTCGGATCAGTAGGGTCGCGCTCATGGTGAACGTACTGATGATCCTGTCCGCAGCCGACCACTGGACTCTCAAGGACGGTTCCCAGCACCCGACCGGCTTCTGGGCCGAGGAGTTCGTGGCCCCCTACGAGGTGTTCTCCGACGCCGGATGGTCCATCACCGTGGCCACGCCGGGCGGCCGCACCCCCTCCGTCGACCAGGCGAGCCTCGACGAGGGCGCGGGCGACCCCGAGACCCTGCAGCACGTCCGTGCCTCCCTCGACCGTCTCGCTCAGGTTCTCGAGGCGCCGACCGACCTGGCGAGCGTCGACCACAACGAGTTCGACCTGGTGTTCTACCCGGGCGGCCACGGCCCGCTGGAGGACCTCGCCGTCGACAAGACCTCCGGGGCGATCCTCCGGGAGCGCGTCAGCGGGGGCAAGCACGTCGCGCTCCTGTGCCACGCGCCGGCCGCGGTGCTCGCCGCGTCCGATGACCCGGCCTCCTCTCCGTTCGCCGGCTACACGATGACCGGGTTCTCCAACGACGAGGAGGAGCAGGTGGGCTTGGCCGCCAACGCGCCCTGGCTGCTCGAGGACAAGCTCGTCGAGCTGGGAGCGAACTACTCCAAGGCCGCTGAGCCGTGGAGCTCGCACGTTGTCGTGGACCGAAACGTCTACACCGGCCAGAACCCGCAGTCTTCCGAGGAACTGGCCAAGCGCATCGTGTCCGACCTCGGCTGACCCGGTGCCGGTGCAGCACACCGTCGACCGCGACGCCGTCATCGGCCGGCCACCGGATCGAGTTCGGCGTCCACAGCGAGGGCGAACCCGTCGTCCTCAACCACAAAACGCCCTCGTCGTCGGACATCTAGCGGTCGTGGTGCCCGGTCGCACCGAGGCCGGGTACCGCACCCACGTCTTCGGGCTGCTGGGCTACGGACTGTCCGAGCACCGCGAGCACTTCCGCGACTGGCTACTGTCCACGCACGGCGACCCGGAGAACTTGCAACCCGACGCACTCCACGCCCACCGCGACTTCATCAGCGGACCGATCGGCCGGACGAGCTTTGTCCGGCACCGGGTCGCCCACTGTGACCCCCCCGGCACGCGCTCGAGATCACGATCGTTTAGTGGAGTTCGTCTCCGCCGGGCGCAGCTGGTCTGTCAGTGCTCCAGATCCGCGAGCATGGTGCCCTTCGGGGTCAGGGCGAACACCACGAACGCGAACGTCAGCAGGATCGCCCCGCCGATCAGTCCCGTCACCCCCAGTCCGGAGGTGAAGGCCTCGCCCGCGCGGACCGCAAGGTCCGGCAGTCGAGCGGCCTCGGCCACGGCCACGGCCCCGCCCAGCGAGTCGCGGGCAGCCTCCGTCGCCTCCTGGCCCAGGACCAGTGCCTCGGCCGGGGTGCCGAGCTCCCGACGGTAGAGGAACGAGGCCAGAGAGCCCAGGAGAGCGATGCCCAGGACGGCGCCGAACTCATACGCCGTGTCCTCCATGGCGGCGGCGTTTCCGGCCTTCGACCGCGGGACACCGCCCATGATCATGGAGGAGGCCAGCGCGAGCGCTCCGATCCCGGCCCCGATCAGGGCCAGGGCGATGGACACCGAGGTCAGGTCCAGGTCCTCGCCGCGGAGGCCGAGGAAGACCATGCCGGCGCCGGTGACGAACAGGGCGAGGAAGATCGTGGAGCGCATGCCGATCCGCTCCGAGGCCACCGGCGCCAGCAGCGAGGTGACGGCGGCGGCCAGCGCCAGCGGCATGAGCTGCAGGCCGGACTCGAACGCACTCGCGCCGTTGACCAGCTGCAACCACTGGGCCAGCAGCAACAGGCCGGCGGACATGGAGAAACTCGCGACGAGGGCAGCCAGGACGCCGGCCGAGAAGATGCGGTGGCGGAACATCGTCACGTCCAGCAGTGGCGAGTCCGAGCGCAGGCAGCGCCGGACGAACCAGGACAGCGCCCCCAGGCCCACGGCGAGGGCGATCCACGCCGGCACGTAGGTCATCGACGCCTCCTCACTGAACTTCTTGACGGCCCAGATAGTGGTCGACATCCCGATGAGGGTCAGCGCCGCGGCGAACGGGTCCCAGGGTCCGGGCTCGGGGACGCGGGATTCCGGGACGGTGACGACTGCGCTGACAAAGGCGATGACCATCATCGGCACGCTCACCAGGAACGCCGCCTGCCAGTGGAATGTCTCCAACAGGAACCCGCCGAGCAGCGGGCCCACGGCGGCGCCGATGCCGGCGACGGCAGCCCACACGGCTAACGCGGTGGCGCGTTCACGGGTGTCGGTGAAGGTCACTCGCAGCAGCGACAGCGTGGACGGCATGACCATGGCCGCGCCGACGCCCAGGAGAACGCGCAGCGCGATGACGTACCCGGGGGACTCGGCGAGCAGTACCAGGGCCGAGGCGAGCGCGATGAGCACGTACCCGGTCATGAGCATCCGCTTGCGGCCCCAGCGGTCGCCGATGGAGGACATGGAGATGAGCAGACCCGCCATGACCAGCGAGTAGGCGTCGATGATCCACAGCTGTTCCGAGGCGGTGGGTTGCAGGTCGGCCGACATCGCGGGGATCGCCACGTTGAGGATGGTCATGTCCGTGGTGATGGCCAGCAGGGAGAAGGCCAGCGTGGCCAGGCCGAGCCAGCGACGCGACGGGTCGTAGGAACCCACGATATGCGGGTCGGCGTGCATCGCGTCGCGCGTAGGGGCGGAGGTGCCGCTCATGCGGAGGGGTCCTCGTCGGGTGCGTCGGTGATGTCGGGCATGGTGGTCAGGGCACGGATCGTCGCCTCGAGGCGGACGGCATCGGGCGGGGTGACGGTGAGTGCGGTGTTGATGTAGACCCCGTCCAGGCACATGGCCAGCATCTCGGAGCGGGCGCGCCCGAAATAGGGGGCGAGGAGCTCGGTCAGGCCGGTGTACCAGCGCAGGGCGAGATCACGGAAGTCCTCCTCGAACAGGCCCGCGTACTCGAGCGAGCACTCCGCCAGCACCGTCTGATGATCGGAGAGGTCGGCGTGGGCGGCGGCGGCGAGGTAGGCGATGGGGTCGTCGGTGACGGCCAGCCCCTCGGCGAGCTCGGCGAGGTCGCGGTCGACCCGGTCGGCGAGGTACTCCAGAGCGTGGCGGCGCAGGTCGTCGATGGCCGCGAAGTAGCGGGTGGTGGTGCCCACGGCCACGCCGGCCCGGGCCGCCACCGCGCGGTGCGTGAGCGCCTCCACGCCGTTCTCGGCGATGAGGTCGGCGGCCGCGCGCCCGATGTCGCGGATGCGTTTTTCGGGGTCGCGGGTGCGTCCGGAGGCTGTCACGAGATCTCCCATCGTTGCCGTACAAAAGTACGCGTACGAATGTACAGCAGTCTCCCGCTGGCGTGAAGCCGGCAGAAGGGCCTGACAGACTGAATGGGCAGCGCGGCTCAGGCGGGCGTCGCCTCGGTCGCTCGCCCGTAGCGACCGGCCAGCCACGCACACACGATCAACTGGATCTGGTGGAAGAGCATGAGCGGCAGCACCATGAGGCCGATCGGCTGCCCGACGAACAGCACGGCGGCCATCGGCAGTCCGGTGGCCAGCGACTTCTTGGAACCGCAGAACTGCACGACGCGCTTGTCGCGGTCCTCGAAGCCCAGAGCGCGGGAGGCGAGCTCGGTCAGGCCCAGCACCACCGCGAGCAGGACGCAGCACGCGACGAGCAGCCACGCGAGCTCGGCGGCGCCGATGGTCGACCAGATACCGTCGGCCACCCCGTCGGAGAACGCCGCGTAGACCACCAGCACGATGACGGTCTTGTCGAACAGGGCGATCCGCGTGATCCTGCGGATGACCGGCAGAACCCACCGCCGCAGCAGCTGACCCACCACGAACGGTAGCAGCAGCTGCAGCGCGATCGACCCCACCGAGTCCCACGTGATGATCACCGACCCGTCCGTGGTCATGAGGGCGAACACCAGCAGGGGAGTGACGAATACGCCCAAGAGGTTGGACACGGACGCCGACACCACGGCGGCGCTGACGTGCCCGCGCGCGATCGCCACGAACGTGATGGAGGACTGCACGGTCGACGGGACCAGCGTGAGGAACAGGAACCCCGCTGCGAGCGCCGGGCCGAGTACGGGCGTCAGGATCCACTGCCCGAGGAGGCCGAGCAGGGGGAACAGCAGGAACGTCGCCACGAGAACCACCGAGTGCAGCCGCCAATGCGTGAGGCCGACCAGCAGTTCGCGGGGCTCGAGTCGCGCGCCGTAGAGGAAGAACAGCACGGCGATGCCGATGGTCGTCACCCAGTCGAGGGCGTCGGCCGCGCCGCCGGTGGCGGGCAGGAACGCGGCGACGACCACCGCGGCGAGGATCGCCAGGATGAACGGCTCGACCCGGAGACGACGCAGAAGGCCCATCCCCCTATTGCATCACTCGCGCCGCGCGAGGCGCCCGATAGGCTCGGGTCATGACGGAGCACGCCGGATGACGGAGCAGGGGTGGCGGCCCAGGGCGCTGCGGGACGGCGAGGAACCGGATCCTCGCTTCACGCTCGCCAACGAGCGCACGTTCCTGGCGTGGATCCGCACGAGCCTCGGGCTGACGGCAGGGGCGGTGGCGCTGGAGGCGTTCGCGGGTGACGAGATCCCGGAGATCATCCGCACCCCGCTCGCGTGCATCCTGTTGGTGCTGGCCGGGCTGCTGGCGATCGTGGCTTTCCGGCGCTGGATCCGGATCGAGGTGGCCATGCGGCACCAGCGGCCGCTGCCCATGCCACAGGCGTCGATCCTGCTGGTCCTGGGCATCGCGGCGGGTGCGGTGGTGCTCATGGTGGCGATCCTGAGCGGGACCTTCGGGTGACCTCGCCGCGCCCGCGCCGGATCGGCGTGGAGCCCGAGGCGGTGCCGCCGGACGCCGGGCTCCAATCCGAGCGCACCAGCCTGTCGTGGGCCCGCACCTGGGCCGTGGTGGCGGTGAACATCATCCTCGTCGCCAAACTGGTGGGGGAACTGTCGTGGGCATGGGCGGCCGCGTTCTCGGCGCTCGTGGTGGTCCCGCTGCTGGCCCTTCTGCGGGTGCAGCGTCGGCACGAGCAGCGGGTGGACCGGTTCGTCCGCGCGGGCGAGGTCGAGCAGACGCAGGCCCGCCACAACATCGGGCTGGTGGCCCTGGTGATCGTCATCGCCGCCTGCGGGTTGGCCGCGATCGTGGTGACGTCCCTCCGGTGACCCGGCCGGGCGTAGACCGCCGATCACCCTCGCCGGCGCCGTAGGGACAGACCTCCGCGGACGTGGACGCAGCCAGGCAGGGAATGGACGTAACCATGTAGGCGAAACGGCCGCCAGGCCGACATGGTTGCGTCCAAAACGCCCCTCGCTGCCCCGCGCCGCCTGCCGCCCCGCGCCGCCCCTCGCTGCCCGCGCCGGCGGCGCGGGCGTCAGGTGTTCTTCATCCGCCCGCTCAGCGCGTCACGCAGCCGGTCGACCATCCCGACGCCCGCGCCGATCGTCTTGTGGAACAGCTCGGAGTGGGGGGCGCTGGGGTGCGGCCGCGTGGGGGCGATCTGCTTGGCGGCCTCGACCTTGCGTCCCAGGTCGAGCAGCGTGTCCCTCGAGAGGTGCTCGCGCAGCTTGGGGAACTGGTCGGACTCCTCGTCGTCGGCGTGGTGGTCGAGCAGGCCCTTGAGCTCGCGGACGAGGCCCATGAACTCGGCCTCCTGCGCGTCGACGTTCTCGAGCTTCTTCATCACCACGACGATCTCGTCGTGCTCTTCCTTGTCGTGCTCGACCTCGTCCTTGCCGCCGGGGATCTCGCGTTCCATGACGGGGTAGACGAACATCTCCTCGGCCACGGAGTGGCGCATGACCTCGGCGGTGACGGCGTCGGCGAGGGCGCGACGCTCGGCGGGGTCGGTGGTGGCCTCGATCTGGTCGAGGAGCTCGATCATCTCGCGGTGATCGGCGGTGAGGATCTCGGTGACGTCCCGGGTCGTGTCTGTGGCGGCCATGTCGGTCTCCTTCCACGGTGGCGACTGATGTGTCCCACACCGTAGGGGCGACCGTGGGGCCGGGCCACCGGTCCGCTCAGCGGGTGGCGCTCTCCGTCTCGCACATGCCCTGGAGGGCGCACGAGCCGCATCCGCCGGTGACGCCGCAGTCGGCGGCGGGGTCGCCGGGGGCGCCGGGCCCCGCGTCGGTGGGGGAGCAGGCGCCGGCGGGGGAGTCGGCGGAGCCGTCCGCGCAGCCGGTGTCGGCGGCGTTCGTGCCGGAGTGACCGCCGCAACCGTCGGGGCCGCAGCCACATCCGGCCTGGTCACCGTCCTCGGCGGCGGCCCAGATCGCCGCCGCGCGTGCCCCGGCGAGGCCGGCGACGCTGAGCAGGGCGAGGGAACCGACGACGGAGACGACGACGACGAGGCCGCCCACCCATCCGCCGATCAGTCCCAGGGCGAGCGCACCGAGCAGGAGCACGAGACCGGAGCCGAGGAACGCGGGACCGGCGGCCCGGTTGGCGAGTTCCCACGCCTCGGGGGAGCGGCGGGTCTCCGGCGTGCGGACGCCCAGGACCCCGTTGCCGGGGAGCATGCCGACCAGGGCGGCGACGCCGGTCCCGGCGATGACGAGGGCGAGCCCCGCGAGGAGCACCATGACCACCACGGACACTGCGTTCACGCCCCTGAGGGTACGCCCGCGCCGGCGGATCGCCGAGTCGCCTCAGCCCCGTCGGCGCCCCGCACCTTGGCGAGCAGCCGGGCGAGCTCCCGCTTGTCGTCTTCGCCGAGGCGGTCGAGGAATTCCCGACGCACGGTGGCGACGTGGTCCGGGGCGGCCTGCTCGATGGCCCGCATCCCCTCGCCGGTAGCGGAGACGAACGCGCCCCGGCCGTCCTCGGGGCAGGTGGTCCGCTGCACGAGGCCGCGCTTGATCATCCGGCTCACCTGGTGGGAGAGGCGGCTGCGCTCCCACATGAGGACGTCGGCGAGGGCGGTCATGCGCTGCGGGCCGTCCGCCTCGCTCAGGTAGACGAGCACTTCGAACTCGGGTTCGGTCAGGTCGGACGAGGCCTTGAGGTCTCGCTGGATCTCCAGGTGGAGGCGGCCCTGGACGGCGAGGTAGTCCCGCCACAGGGCCTTCTCCTCGTTGTCCAGCCATCGCACCTGGTGATTCCGAGCCTGATCTGCCATAGCCCCACTATAGCGGCATAGTTGACACGACACGTAATGAGTCGGCGCCCCCGGGGCCACGGCCGCCACCGCCGTCGTCGGCGTGATCGAGCTCGTGGGAGGCATCCTGCTCATCCTGGGACTGCTCACCCCCCTGGTCGCCGTCCTCGTCGTCGTCGTCATGATCGGCGCGTTCTTCACCGTCCACCTCGGCTCCGGCGTCCACGTCTCCGACAACGGCCGGGAGCTCATCGCCGTGGTCGGACTCGCCGCCGCCGTCTTCGTGCTGGTCGGCCCCGGCCGCTACAGCGTCGACGCGGTCCTCGCCCGTGGGCGCGCGGACCGCGCCTGACCTGATCCGGCGCGGCACCCGACCCGATCCGGGGCGGCCACCACCTGATCCACGCCACCCGGCACGCGGCCGGACGCCGCCACGCGTCCGGCCGCGCGGGTCCGACGCTGACGCGGCCCCGCCCCGGCCAGGGTTTAGGCTGGACACGGCCTGCGTGCGGGCACCGGCGAGACCAGGGAGAGCAGACGACGTGAGCAGCAGCGACCAGAGCGCCACCGGCGCGCAGCCCGAGACCGCGGCGGCGTCCGGGAGCGGGACCCAGCCCGAGGGAGGGCCCGCCCACCGCTACGGCGCGGCGCTCGCCGGCGAGATCGAGTCCCGCTGGCAGCGCGAATGGTCCGAGCGCGGCACGTTCGAGGCCCCCAACCCCGTTGGTCCGCTGGCCGCGCCCGACGGCGAGCTGCCCGCGGACAAGCTCTTCGTCCAGGACATGTTCCCCTACCCGTCCGGCGCCGGGCTGCACGTCGGCCACCCGCTGGGCTACATCGCGACCGACGTGTTCGCCCGCTACAACCGGATGCTCGGCACCAACGTGCTGCACACCCTCGGCTACGACGCGTTCGGCCTGCCCGCCGAGCAGTACGCCGTCCAGACCGGACAGCACCCGCGCGTGACCACCGAGTCCAACATCGCCAACATGGAGCGCCAGCTCGGCCGCCTCGGCCTGGGCCACGACCGCCGCCGCGTCTTCGCCACCACCGACACCGACTTCTACCGCTGGACCCAGTGGATCTTCCTGCAGATCCACGGCTCCTGGTACGACCCCGACGCCCCCGCCCGGACGACCGACGGCGGCGACCACCCCACCCGCACCGGCCGCGCCCGGCCCATCGCCGAGCTCGTCGAGCAGTTCGCCTCCGGCGCCCGCCCGCTGGCCGCCGGACTGCCCGCCGATCTCGCCGCCGACCTCGCCGGCCGCACCTGGGGCGAGCTGACCCGCGCCGAGCAGGAGAAGGTCCTCGACGCGCACCGGCTCGTCTACCTCTCGGACTCCACGGTCAACTGGTGCCCCGGCCTGGGCACAGTCCTGGCCAACGAGGAGGTCACCGCCGAGGGCCGCTCCGAGCGCGGCAACTTCCCCGTCTTCCGCAAGAACCTGAGCCAGTGGATGATGCGGATCACCGCCTACGCCGACCGGCTCGTCGACGACCTCGACCGGCTCGACTGGACCGACAAGGTCAAGTCCATGCAGCGCAACTGGATCGGTCGCTCGCAGGGCGCCCGCGTCCGGTTCGCCGTGGCCGACCAGTCCATCGAGGTGTTCACCACCCGCCCCGACACCCTGTTCGGCGCCACCTACATGGTCCTGTCGCCCGAGCACCCGCTGGTCGACGAGCTCGCCGGGCCGTTCTGGCCCGAGGTCCCGGCCGGCGCGCCCGGCGCGGCCCCCGGCGAGTCGACCCCCGGCGCCCTCGACCCGCGCTGGACCGGCGGACACTCCTCGCCCGCCGAGGCCGTGTTCGCCTACCGGCGCGCCGCGTCCATGAAGTCCGAGCTCGAGCGCCAGGAGAACAAGGACAAGACCGGCGTCTTCACCGGCGCCTACGCCGTCAACCCGGTCAACGGCGAGCAGGTCCCGGTGTTCGTCGCCGACTACGTCCTCATGGGCTACGGCACCGGCGCCATCATGGCCGTGCCCGGCCACGACGCGCGCGACCACGAGTTTGCCCTGGCGTTCGGGCTGCCCATCCGGCAGGTCGTGGCGCCCGCCGACGGGCGCGAGCTCGACGTGCAGGCCGAGGCCTACGCCGGCGACGGCGTGGCCGTGAACTCCACCAACGACGAGGGGCTGTCCCTCGACGGCCTGGGCGTGGACGAGGCCAAGGCCGCCACCATCGCCTGGCTCGAGGGGGAGGGCACCGGCGAGGGCACCGTCCAGTACAAGCTCCGCGACTGGCTGTTCGCCCGGCAGCGCTACTGGGGCGAGCCGTTCCCCGTGGTCTACGACTCCGACGGCGTGCCCCACGCGCTGCCCGAGGAGATGCTGCCCGTCGAGCTGCCCGAGGTCGAGGACTACAAGCCCGTCTCGTTCGACCCCGACGACGCCGACTCGGTGCCGTCCCCGCCACTGGCCAAGGCGACCGAGTGGATGACCGTCGAGCTGGACCTCGGTGACGGGCTCAAGACCTACACCCGCGACGCCAACGTCATGCCCAACTGGGCCGGCTCCAGTTGGTACCAGCTGCGCTACATCGACCCCACCAACTCCGAGCAGCTCTGCGCGATCGAGAACGAGCGCTACTGGACCGGCCCGCGCCCCGAGATCCACGGCGCCGGCGACCCGGGCGGCGTGGACCTCTACGTGGGCGGCGTCGAGCACGCCGTGCTGCACCTGCTGTACTCGCGGTTCTGGCACAAGGTCCTGTTCGACCTCGGCCACGTCACCAGCGAGGAGCCCTACCGGCGCCTGTTCAACCAGGGGTACATCCAGGCCTTCGCCTACACCGACTCCCGCGGCGTCTACGTGCCCGCGGCCGAGGTGACCGAGCGCGACGGGAAGTACTACTGGACCGACGCCTCCGCCGGCGCGGACGCCACCGAGATCGAGGTGTTCCAGGAATACGGGAAGATGGGCAAGTCGCTCAAGAACTCCGTCTCCCCCGACGAGATCTGCGACTCCTACGGTGCCGACACGCTGCGCGTGTACGAGATGTCCATGGGCCCGCTCGACACCTCGCGCCCCTGGGCCACCAAGGACGTCGTGGGCGCGCACCGCTTCCTGCAGCGGCTGTGGCGCGTGGTGATCGACGAGTCCACCGGTGAGGTCCGCGTGACCGACACGGATTCGACCGACAGCGCACCCGGCGAGGACGTGCTCAAGGCGCTGCACCGCACCATCGCCGGGGTCCGCGACGACTACGCCGGCCTGCGCGACAACACCGCGATCGCCAAGCTCATCGAGTACGTCAACACCCTGACCAAGGCGTACCCCACCGAGGGGCCGGGTGCGCCCCGCTCGGTCGTGGAACCGCTCGTGCTCATGGTCGCGCCCGTCGCCCCGCACCTCGCCGAGGAGCTGTGGGCCCGGCTCGGTCACACCGGGTCGCTGGCCCACGGCCCCTTCCCGACCTTCGACGAGTCGTACCTGGTCGAGGACTCGGTCGAGTACCCGGTCCAGATCAAGGGCAAGGTGCGCTCGCGCATCACCGTGCCCGCTGACGCCTCGCCGGTCGACGTCGAGGCCGCCGCCCTGGCCGACGCCAAGGTGCAGGAGAACCTGGGCGGCGCCGCGCCCAAGAAGGTGATCGTGGTGCCGGGCAAGATGGTCAACATCGTGCCCTGACGGCCGCGCTGACACTGACGCGCGCCGCAATCCGCTACCCGGCACGAGTCGATCACCCGGCAGGCCCCACGCCCGAATCCGCTACCCGGACTCGGGATCCGCTACCCCCGCAGGAGTAGCGGATCCGGGCGGAGGGTAGCGGATTCCGGGAGTTCCGCAGCGGGGTGCCTGGGCGTCGGGGCTCAGGCGGCGGCGTCAACCCTGCTGGACGAACACCGCCGACGACGAGATCAGCAGGTACGCCGTGGTGACCATCCACATCGCGTACGTCGCGTACAGCCACGGCCGCCATCGGATCCGCGCCTGCCACCGCCGGTACGTCTTCACGGCGGACGTGATGGACAGCGCGATCGACAGCAGCAGCGGCAGGATCACCACCTCGACGCGGTCCGAGGTCAGGCACAGCGGGACCCCGTCGGCGCACTCGTCGCCGACGCCGCCGCGGATCACCACGATCGCCACGGCCAGCGCCACGATCGCGACAACGGACAGCAGCACGAACCGGAACGCTTGGTTGCCCTGACGCTCGTTCCGCTCCAGTCGCTCGAGCGGGTCGTCGAGCTCCCCGAACTCGGGGGATGTCATTCAACCCTCCTTGGTGAATCCGTTGTGTCCGCCCGCCGCGGCCACCTCGTCCACTGTCTCGATCCCCAACTGCTCGTCCGTGACAGGCGGGAAGAGCGGGCCCCCGCCGAAGGCACCCCGGTGCGACAGCGGAACCTCGCCGTCGTCGTTCCGGATGCCCTTCTCGCGACCGTACTCGGCCGTGATGACGGTCGAGCCGCTCATCCGTCCGAGGTCCGGGTCGTCGGCGAGGGCGGCGATGACGCGACCGACGAACGCGGGGTCCTCCGCGCGGGCCAGCGGGAAGCCGTTGAAGTCCTCCATGCCGGTGGACAGCAGCACCTCGGTGCGGATGAGGCCCAGCCACAGGGACAGGGTCGACACACCGGTGCCAGCGAGCTCGTGCGCCATGTCGGAGGCCATCTTGTCCAGGGCGGTCTTGCTCATGCCGTACAGGACGGTGTGGAACGGCGCGCGCGAGCCGAACGACGAGATGTTGACCATCAGCCCCGATCCCTGCGGCACCATGACCTTGGTGGCCTCGCAGCTCGCGACGTAGTGCGCGCGCAGGCCCACGCCCATCAGGGCGTCCCAGTCGGTGGTGGGCCGCTCCCAGAACCTGCCGTTGAACCCCACGAAGCCCTCGGGGTTGGTCCACGCGTTGTTGACCAGCAGGTCCAGGCGGCCGGTCTCGTCGGCGATCCGGGTGACGACGGCGAGGATCTCCTCGTCACGGGAGTGGTCGCATTCGAGTGCACGGATCCGGCCCGGGGCGCCGTCGGCTGCGTCGACCGTGCTCTGCAGTCGCTCGGCGGCCCGTCCGGTGACGAAGACATCCCACCCCGCGTCGGCGAGCGCGGTGGCCACCCCGCGCCCGACACCGCGGCTGCCACCTGTCACCAGTGCGACCCGGGCGCTCACGAGTCGGCCCCCTCGGTGGCCGCACCCGGGACGATGCTGACCTCCGGGTAGGTCACGGTGGCCTCGTCGAGGGTGCGGGTGATGGACCAACCGGGCGTGAACAGGCACTCGGCCATGACCCAGCGGTCGTCTTCGATCCCGTCGCCCTCCACCACATAGACGTCCGAGTACTCGCCGGTGGAGAGGGTCTCGGTGCCCTTGTCGCGGTCGATCTGACGGAACTGCAGAGTCCACGTGCCGGTGGCGCGGCTCGGCGGACTGCTCGGCCCGTCGGCCTCGACGGTGATCGAGGGCATGAAGCCGTGGTGCATATCGAGTATGCGGGGCCCGCCGTCGGCGGCGGTGGCCAGGGCGATCTGCCGGAAGATGCCGACCATCGTGTCGGGGTCGGTCCGGCCGAGGGGGCCGAAGTCGAGCACTCCACCGGTCGCCACGAAGCAGGAGCGGAAGCCGTCGGGGTCCTTGGCGTCGCACGCCCGCCAGTAGCGGTACTTCAGCTGCTCGATCGAGTCGCGAGCGCGCCTTTCCTCCTCGTACTGCATACGGCCACGTTAGCGTAGGGATCGTGAACCGAACACTGGTCGAGTTATCCGACCGTTGGGACCTTCAGGACCTCATGACCAGGTACGCGACCTGCATCGACTCCCGCGACTTCGAGGGCCTGGACCGGGTCTTCACGCGGGACGCGCGGGTGAGCTACGAGGCCTCCGGCGGGCCGGACGACGCCTACCCGGCGATCCGCGCGTGGCTGGCCGAGATGCTGCCGGTCTTCGCGGCCACCCAGCACCTCATGGCCAACCTCGAGGTGAGCCTTGAGGGGGACACGGCGACGGGCCGGTGCATGTGCTTCAACCCCATGGCGCTGCGGCCCGTGGAGGAGAAGGACCAGCAGGTGTTCTTCTACGGGCTCTGGTACGTCCTCGAGTTCATCCGCACCGACGCCGGCTGGCGGATCTCTCGGCTGACACAGCAGCAGGCGTTTCACCACAACCTGCCCTGAGACCGCCGCGGCGCGCGGACGCGACGTTCGCGTGCGTCGGTCAGACGGTCCCGCAGGAGTTCGGTGCGGGATGGTCGTGCACCCGGTCCATGAGGTAGCGGGCGTTGGTCGCGCGCTCGGACAGCATCGGGATCGCGTGGTCGATCACCAGGCCCGGGGCCAGGGCGGGCACCTCGGCGATGCGCAGCTCGACGGTGGTGCCCTGCGCGCACCAGTCCCGGACGAGGTCGACGGCGGTGTCGTGCGGCACCACGTCGTCATTCCGCCCGATCAGGACGAGTGACGGGACGGCCGGTGCGCCGTCGCCCAGGTTGTAGCCGTCCAGGACGCGCATGATCTCCGGCTCGGAGCGGGCCGCATCGGCGAGAGACCGGCCGTCCCGGGTGAAATCGGTGGTGCGGTGCAGGCCGTAGGCGAAGCCGGTCTCGGCGACGCACTGCCCTGCCGTCACCTCGAGCATGCGCTTGCCCGCGTCGTTCAGCTGGCGGTCGAAGGCGTCCCGCAACTCGGGGTGGACCTGCAGGATGCCGTTGATCGCGTAACCCACGGCGCCGGTGAGCAGACCGCCGTCGACGCGCTCGAGCGTGCCGATCATGTCTGACGGCGGCGCGCCCGCGGCGATCCCCACGACGTTGACGTCCGGCGCGTAGGTCGGCTGCATCTCGCCGGCGGCCGCGGCGGCACCACCGCCCTGCGAGTACCCACTGACCACGGTCTTGGAGTCGGGGGCGAGGTCGGTGCCCGGGAGGCGCAGCGCGGCGCGCGCGGCGTCCAAGGCGGAGCGACCCTGCGAGTCGCGGTTGACGTACGGGTGGTGGCCGGGCGTGCCGAGGCCCTCGTAGTCGGTGACGACCACGGCGAAGCCCTCCTGGACCATCGTCAGCGCGTCGATCACGGCGTACCCGGCGGCCGCCGACGGGGGTGCGGTCTGCACGCCGAGCCCGACCTCCATGGACTTGGACGGCGCGCACTGGTCGCCCTGGCCCTGCGTCCCGGGGGTGACCACGGCGAGCGGCCGCGGGCCCGGCCCGGTCCAGGGGGCCTGGGGATGAAGGTACGCGCCGGTGACGGCGATCGGACTGCCCGCCGCACCGGTGGAGCGGTACATGATCCGCTGGGCGTCGGCGAGCAGTGCGCCGCCGTTCGCCAGGTCGGGGATGCTGGGCGTGATGGTCATGGGTTCGGTGCGGATGATTGCGCCCGGCTCGGTGGGCAGCTCAGCCGGCGGCGTGTAGAACGCGCTGCGGTCGGGTGAGTTGGACGAGCCCTGCGCGGCGGCCTCCGGGGCGGCGGGCGTCATGGCCGGGGCCAGCGCCATCGCGACGCCCAGGGCGAGAGCACCTGCGGCGGTGGACAGTCCGGGTGTTCTGCGGCGACGGCTGGTCGGTGATCTCACAAGTGCTCCCCGGGGGTCGAGACGCTGAACGGTCCGCGAGGACCTTGAACTGGACAAAAGACTAGCTTGTGTCATGTTCGACCGGTGATGCACCTCACGGTCACGGAGCCTCGCCCGCCCGCCGCCCGCTCGGCGCGTACCCGGCGGTCAGCCAGGGTGCGGAAGAATTCTGATCACCGTGAACTTCACGGTGGCCACTGTCGTACGCCGCTGTTACGGTGAATTCGTGCCGAAAGATGTGCTGATGTGCTGGCGACGCGTACCGGAGAGGTCCCGCGTCGCCCACGCCGTCATGGCGTAGCACGGACGACGCGCGGGCCCACCGGAGAAGGGCGGGCCGCGGTCGGTATCAGCGGCGGTCCGCGCCGGAACCCGGGTCCATGCTCATGACCCCACGGCGGCGGAAATCAGATCCGCGTCGGCTCACTTCAGGAGAGTTTCCAGGTGACCGTAAGTCCCGACACCACGTTCCACGCGCTGGAGGACACCGATGTCCTCGTGAGCGCGCGATCGTTGGCCGAGTACACGGACATGTTCGGTTTGAACGGGGCTGACCTGCAGGGCCGGATCGTGGACTGCCCGGGCGGCGCGGCCAGCGCGGTGGCGGAGATCTGCGCGGCCGGTGGGGACGCGATCGCGGTGGACCCGCAGTACGCCCGGGGCGCGGACGACCTCCGCGGCCGGATCCTCGCGGACGTCGACCGGTCGGTGGCGCAGAAGCAGGCCCGCGAGGTGGACTTCGACTGGGACGTCCGCGGCGGCGTCGTGGGACACGAGGCGATCCGTCGCACGGCGGCCGACCGCATGCTCACGGACCTGGAGGCCTCGCCCGAGCGGTACATCGCCGGGGCGCTGCCGTCGCTGCCGTTGGCCAGCGACTCGGCCGACCTCGTGCTGTGCTCGCACCTGCTGTTCACGTACGCCGACCGGATGGATCTGTCGGACCACGTCGACGCGATCGTCGAGATGGCGCGGATCGCGCCGGAGGTGCGGATCTACCCGCTGGTCGATCACCTCGGCAATCCGCTGCCGGAGCTGGTCCGCAGCGTGATCGCCCGGCTCAAGAAGGAGCGGCTGGCCAGCCGGATCGAGCCGGTCATCCGGCCGTTCCAGCTCGCGGCCACGACAAGGCTGGTGGTGGAGCGGATGAACCACCAGCGGCCCTGACCCTCAGCCCCGCGGGCCCGGCGAGAGCCGGAGGATCTCCTGGCCGGTGAAGGGGGAGACCTCGGCGCTGGCGACCAGGGGCTGAGGGCCGCCCACCTCGATCGTCTGGCCGGGCACGAACACGGTGCCGGTCGCCAGCGAATAGGCCACGAGATTGCACATCTCGGAGTACACGGCCGCCGTCGCGGCGTCCACGTCCAGGCGCTCGAGGTCCATCCGGCCGAACCTGCCCATCCCCGTGGTGTAGACGCACGACGTGGACTCGGACTGCATCCCCGCCCGCACCCCGACGAGCGCCGGCGCCGGCACCGGGTTGCCCGTCACGAGATCGCGGTACGGGCCGGCCGGCAGGGTCGCCGCGGCGCCGCCCACGGTGACGGCCACCGCGCCGGGTAGCGCGGTCAGTGCTGCCGTGACGTTCGCGACCGCCAACTCGCAACGGAGCGTATCGAGCCGCGGGTCCAGGTACTCGGGATCGGTGGGCTCGCCGTCGTCGCCGACCGGTCCCCACCGGAACGCCGCCACCACGACCTGGGACCGGTGCGTCTCCACCACGGCCTCGCCGCCGTTCCACGCGGCCAGGTCGCGCGTGTACTGGGCGGCCTCCGGCACGGGGGCGTCGATCGAGGAGACGATGACCGTCGCGTCCTCGATGTACACCGCCGTGGCGGGGTCGTCCTCGGTGCCGCGCTCGACCTCGTAGGAGCCCTCGAAGATCTCGGCGAGCAGTTCACCGATCTCGTCGTAGCCGGGGGCGGGCCGGTCGAGCAGCACGATCGCCACGGGCGTCTGCTTCCACGACAGGTCTTCGCCGGTCCGCGGGTCGACTGCGGGCGGCTGGTCCTGCGGCTGCTCGGGCTGGCCGGGCTGCGGGGAGTCGGTCATGCACGACAGGCTAACCCGCGTCCCCGCGGCCGCGACACGCCCGGCCGCCCGCGCGGGGGCTCAGTTGAGCAGGAAGGCGATCACCAGGCGCTCGAACTTGTCCTTCTGCTCGATCATGGCCCAGTGCCCGCAGCGGGAGAAGGCGTGCAGCTCGGCCTTGGGGAGCTGGCGGAACGCGAAGTGTGCCTGCTCGTAGGGGAGCATGCGGTCGTCGCGGCCCCAGATGAGGAGTGTCTCCTGGTGGATCCGGGAGGCGCGGGCGTACAGCGGGGTATAGGCGTTCTCGGGCTTGAGGATGGAGCCGAAGATCGAGTACATGCGCTCGACGGCGCCGGGCGCGGTGGCGGCCTCGGTGCGGGCGCGGATCAGCTCGGGGGAGACGATCTTCTTGTTGCCGACCATGGTGTCGACCCAGGCGCTCATCTTCTCGTCGGTGGGGTCGGCGAGGAAGTCGAACAGGCGACGCGAACCCTCGCTGGGATCGGGCGTGAACAGGGGAGCGGCGAGGCCGCCGGGGCCCATGAGCGCCATCTTGCGGACGCGGTCCGGGTAGGCGAGGGCGGTCTCGCACGCGACGTTGCCGCCCATGGAGTTGCCGATGATGTCGACCTTCTCGATGCCCTTGGCCTCGCAGAACGCGTCGATCGCCTCGGCGGCGATCATCGGGTAGGCCTTCTCCCACTCGAGGTCGGAGCTCTTCCCGAAGCCCGGCATGTCGAGCAGGATGGTGTGGAACCGCTCGGCGAAGACCGGGAAGTTGCCGGAGAAGTTGGACCACGCGGTGACGCCCGGGCCGGACCCGTGGAGGAACAGGACGGGGACCGCGCTCTCGGGCTCGGCCGTGCCCGCTGCGCTCGTGGCCCCCCCTGCCTCGTGGTAGTGCAGCTCGAAACGGCCGGCGGTGATGGTCTTGCTGGTGGACTCGAAGTCGAGGGCGCTCATGCCCGCAACGGTACTAGAACGCGTTCTAGGAATCGCGGTGTCCCGGAATCCCGCCGTCCCGCGGGGTCCGGCTTTCCCCGAAATGATGTCAGCCGCGCGGGGAGTCCCTGAAACATCCCCGCGCGGCGATGACGAGACTCTAGCCCCTGGCAGTGGGATGTGACAAGTCTGTAACGATTGCCGCGCAGGTCACATCGCGAGCAGTGAAGGGCGCGCCCTGACGTGCGGGAATGCGCGACTCGAAGTGGACGACCGCACCGAACGGGGGTGGCCACGGTGATCCGAACCCCCTCACCCCATCACCCGCGCCAGGAACGCGGTCGCATCCGGTGTCGCGGCGTACACGGTCCCGCTGTGGTCGCGGTCCGGGTAGACGCGCAGCTCGAGCGGCTGCCGGTTGAGCGTCATCTCCGCGGCGAGGGACAGGGCCGACGGCGCGGGCACGTCGAGGTCGAGCAGTCCCTGGCCGAGGAACACGGGCCGGTCGTACCCGGTGGCGGGCGTGCCCATGTAGCGGCGCAGGTGGCCGAACACGTCGGGGATCTCCTGCAACGGCCGCGAGAGCGCCTGCGAGATCTGGAACCCGCCGACCTTCTCGCGCATCGCCGCGTAGCAGAGGGTCTCGGCGGCGTCGACCATCTCGCGCCCGGCCGGCGTGAGGTAGCCGTTGATGTCCAGCTCGGGGTGCTGATCTCGGAACCCGGCGAGGATGTACATCGCGTAGACGTTGAGTCCGGTCGGCAGCTGCACGGGAGGGAAGCCGGGCCCACCCCACTGGAAGATGTGCTCGATGTTCGCCGGGGCGCCCGTCGCCACGACGCCGCGGTAGTCCAGGCCGGCGGGCGCGCCGAGGTCGGTGGCGCGGACGGCGGTGTTGAGCGCGGCTCCGGCGCCCTGGGACTGTCCGACGAGTGCCCAGGTGGGGGACAGGGGCAGGCCGGCGGAGCGTGCGGCGATCACCGAGTCGACGATCGCCTGGCCGGTGGCGGGCCCGTTGAGGTAGCTGAGTAGCCCGGGCGTGCCCAGGCCCACGTAGTCGGAGGCGACCACGGCGTAGCCCCTGTCGAGCCAGTGGCCGAGGTACTCGGCGTCACGCTCGGAGCGGGGCTGGGTGGAGGGCGCGCAGTCGTCGCCGAGGCCGGTCGTGCCGTGCGCCCACGCGATGATCGGCCAGCCGCCCTCCGGCGCGGCACCGTGGGGCAGGAACACCGCGGACCCGGAGATCGCGGGCCGGCCGTGCTGGTCGAGGGTGCCGTAGACCTGCCGCACGGCCCGTCCGGCCTGCGGCAGGGAGAGTGACGGGTCGAGCGGGAGGGTCTCCGCCGCGGCCCCCGGCGCGGGGATCGGCCGTGCCCATTCGCGGGTGTCGAGTCCGGACCAGGTGGGTGCCGGGTTGGTCGCTGCGGTGGGCGCCGCGCCGGCGGTGGGGGCGGTGAGAGGGGCGACGACGACGAGGGCGGCAGCCGCCGCGCAGAGCGTCCGCGAGAGTCTCGGGGAGGTGAGGGAGTTCATACCCGGAGGGTAGTCCGCCGCCCGCGCCTGGCCGGGCGGGTTCGCTCTCCCCGCGGGCCCGTTCGTCACCGGATCGACTAACGGGGTCGGGCTCGAGATCGTGCGGTCGGCGTCCGGCCCGGGGACGTGGGGGTGCCGTGCAGTTACACCGGAGACTGTCGCAGCGTCCGCCGGTCGGTGACGACGCCCGCCGGTCGATGACCGAACATTGCTGCAACTGAATGGTTGCACTCGAGTCGCGCGCGTGCCATCGTGGGGAGGGAAGGTGCAACCGCGACACCACCTCACCGAGCGGGAGGCGCCTCGGGGGAGAGGAGAGCCCGATGAGCGAGAACACCGTGCCCGTCGACAGCGGTGGCGCGTCCGGAGCGGGGGCGAGCAGCGATGACGTTCCCGACGAGATCGTCCGCAGCATCCACATCGAAGCCGAGGCGAGGACGGTCTGGGCGATCGTGTCGGACCCGGGTTGGTTCATCAACGACGGCACGTGGACCGATCACGAGATCACCACAGAAGGCGACGTGTCGCGCGTCGTCGACCCGGTGCACGGCGAGTTCACGATCGGCACCGTCGAGCTCGACCCGCCACGTCGCGCGGTGTTCCGGTGGCTCGGTGGCATGGCCGGAGAGGTCGATGAGGCGCAGGCCAACCTGGTCGAGTTCACGATCGAGGACCACGGATCGGGCGTCGTCCTGACGGTCCGCGAGACCGGGTTCGCGGGTCTGCACGACGACGCGGCCGTGCGCCGCCGGCGATTCGAGGAGAACTCAAACGGCTGGGTGTCCGAGCTGGAGCTCGCGCGGGTGCGTGCCGAGGGCGGCGGATGAACAGCCGGGGGGAGGAGGACCCGCAGGACCGGCTGCTGAGCGAAGAGGCGGACGGTGTGTTCGGCGCCCTCGCGGACCGGACCCGTCGGCGGGTCCTCGTCCGACTCGCCGACCGGCCCGACGACGCCGGTGCCGTGGCCCGCGATCTCGGCGTGAGTCGACAGGCGGTCTCCAAGCACCTGCGCATCCTCACCGACTCGGGGCTCGTGCACGCGCGACCGCATCATCGTCGACAGGTACACGCCGTGCGGCCGGACCGCATCCGGGAGATCTCCGACCTCCTCGGAGCGGTGTCGCGGGGATGGGATCGTCGGCTCGAGCAGGTCAGGGAGCGCGCCGAGCGCATGGAGCGGGCCGAGCGCGACGAGTCCGGCGAGTCGGTCGAAGGCGGCTCGGGCCCGGGCGCCTCTAGGTGAGGTGGTCGTACTCGCCGTCGACCCACGCCGCGTAGCGCTCGGCCGACCGCTGCACCGCTGCCCGCGCGTCCCGGGGGACGCACCCGCCGAAGTTGCTGTAGAGCCGGTCGAAGTCGTACCGCGAGACGTGCTCGGCGATCCGACGCACCACCGCCCCGGACAGCGGCATCCAGTTGGGGAACGACCGCATGAACGTCACCCACCGACGGCTGGCGACCGTGCCGATCGTGTCACCGCTGAACAGCACGCCACGGCCGTCCGGAGCGGTCCAGTGCACGACCACGCTGCCGGGGAAGTGACCGCCCGGCTGCGACGCCCGCACGCCGGGCAGGATCTCGATCTCGCCGCCGTCCTCCGGTCCCGCCGCGTGGCCCCCGCCCCACACGATCGTGTTGTGCGGTCGCAGGCCCAGCCACTGCTCGTCCGGAGCGGAGACGTACACCGGGCAGTCGTCGAACGCCGCCGACCACAGCGACTGCACGCCGTACATGTGCGGATGCGAGGCGATGATCGCCGACAACCCGCCCCACCCGCGGATCGCCGCGACCGCCTCGTCGCTGATGTAGTTCGGGACCTCGACCAGGACGTTCCCGTGGTCGGTCCGGATGAGCGACGGCCGTTGGCCGATCCCGGGGCAGTTCTTCTGCTCCAGACCGATCACGTCGGTCTCGCGCTCGGTGAACTCGAGGGACGCGCCCGCCGCCCGCGACTGCTCGGGGGTGGTCCAGCGTTGCCCGGCGACGGGCACGTACTGGCGCTCGTCCGCACAGATCGGGCATACCTCGGGCAGGGTCTCCGCCCGCTCGACCCCGCACGTCGCGCACTGGGTCACCGTGCTCACGGCATGTTCCCCTCGATGTCGACGGGGTGCCACGACTCGCCCACCTGCACCTCGAGGGACCCGTCGGCGGACCGGGTCTCACGATGACCGGACACGGCGGACTCGAGGGCCTGCTGGGCGGTCTCGTGCTCGCCGAGATCGATCGTCTGGTCGGGGGTGCGGAGGCGGTAGTGGGGCATGCCCCCAGTGTCCCCCCGGCGGGCGCGGGCCGCATCCCTCGCCGGCGCCGGGGGACCCACCCTGCTGCTCGGCGGGTCTTCCCCTCGTCCCGACCGCAGCGCACACTGGGAACGGGCACCTCGCGTCGGAAGGGCACACCATGTCGTCGTCGTCATCCTCTTCGTCACACGATCAGGCGCCGACGGCGCCCGCCGACCCCCCGTCCGGTTACCCCAACCTGGGCGTGGACCCGATCGGCGAAATGCAGTTGCTACGCGCGCCTGCCGTGCCCACCGCGGTGGTCCGCGTGACGGGCGTGCCGATGTCTGAGCTGACCGGGGTGTTCGACTCCGTCTTCGGGACCGTGCTGCCGCGCGCGTTCGAGGCCGGCCTGGCTCCCGCGGGCCCGCCCATCGCGCTCTACACCGCCGCGGTCGAGGGGCCCGACTCGGTGGTGGACCTGGAGATCGGCTTCCCTCTCCGCGCCCCGCTGGCCGAGCAGGTGGGCACGGAGCCGATCGAGGCCGACGGTCGACAGCTCGTCGCCTCCGAGCTGCCGGCCGGCGAGATCGCCGTGATCAGCCACGTGGGCTCCTACGACGACCTCGGGCAGGCGTGGGGCGACTTCATGGGCGAGATCGCGGGGACGGGACGCGCGCCCGGCCTACCGTTCTGGGAGTCCTACGTCACCGAGCCGTCGCCCGACATGGACCCGGCCACGCTGCGGACCGACCTGTTCTGCGCGGTGCGCACTCCCGACGACGCGGCCTGACCCCGGGTGCGGGCGGCGTGCGGGGCGGTTACTCCATCTCCTCCAGCGAACGGCCGGTCGTCTCGGGGATGAACCGCGCCACGAACAGCAGCGAGAGCAGCGCCGCGACCGCGTAGAAGCCGTAGGTGAACGGCAGACTGAACTCGGCCATCGGCGGGAAGGCGGTCGACACGGCGAAGTTCGCCAGCCATTGCGCGGCCGCCGCCAGCCCCAGCGCGGTGGAGCGGATCCGGTTGTTGAACATCTCGCCGAGCAGGACCCACACCGCCGGGCCCCACGACATGCCGAAGAACACGACGAAGCCGTTCGCGGCGATGAGGGCGACGAGCCCCGGGGTGTCGCCGAGCTGTGGGGCGAGCTCGCCGTCCGGGCCGGCGACCATCGTGGCCTGACTGAACATCGCCGCCATCACCGCCAGGCAGACCGTCATGCCGACCGAGCCGATCATGAGCAGTCTGCGACGCCCGATCTTGTCGATGAGCGCGATCGCCACCACCGTGACCACGATGTTCGTCACCGACGTGATGACCGACTGCGTGAACGCGTCCTCCTCGGCGAAGCCCACCGACTGCCACAGCGTGGTGGAGTAGTAGAAGATCACGTTGATGCCGACGGCCTGCTGGAACACCGACAGGATGATGCCGATCCACACGATGGGCAGGAAGTTCCATCCGCCCGGGCGGATCAGGTCCCGCCACGACTGCCGGCGGTCCTCGCGGACGGTCGCCCGGATCTCGCGGATGCGAGAGTCGATGCCGCCCTCTTGGATGGAGCGCAGCACCCGCTTGGCCTCGTCGACCATCCCCCGGCCCACCAGGTAGCGCGGCGACTCCGGGATCATCAGCGCCAGCACGCCGTAGGCGACAGCGGGGATGACCTCCGCCCAGAACATCCACCGCCACGCCGCCGCCCCGAACCACAACTCCTCGATCGCGCCCCCGGCGACTCCCGCCAGCCACGCGTCCGAGAGCAGGGCCACGAAGATGCCCGACACGATCGCCAGCTGCTGCAGCGACCCGAGGCGGCCGCGGACCGCCGGCGGGGCCACCTCAGCGATGTACGCCGGGGCGATGACCGACGCCGCGCCCACCCCGAGTCCGCCGAGGACGCGCCAGGCGATGAGGTCCCACGGGCCGAACGCGAAACCCGATCCCAGAGCACTCACGAGGAACAACACTGCCGCCAACACCATCACCCGCGTGCGGCCCCAGCGGTCGGCCAGTCGTCCCGCCAGGTAGGCGCCGAGGATGCATCCGAGCAACGCCGAGGAGACCGTGAACCCGATCAGCCCGGCGCCGATACCGAAGTCCTGCTGCACCGCGTCCACCGCGCCGTTGATGACCGCGGTGTCGAACCCGAACAGGAACCCGCCGAGCGCGGCGACCAGGGAGATGATCACCACCCGGCCGGTGTGGAACGACTCCGCGTCCGACGGCTGTCGGGACGTCTGTGGTGTGGACATCGCGGACCCCGCTCCCCGGGCCCGGCGGCCCTGTGACAGGTGGTGAGAGGAGGTTAGGGCTGGGGCGGGAGAGGCGCAACCGACAGAGAGGACCACCGGGAAATACCCCGGTGCGCGCCCGCAGCGCGAGAACACGTTCTAGGCTCGGGTCACCTCGTCGTCGTACCGAAAGGCCACCCACCATGAGCGCCGCAGCCACCGCACCCGAGCAGATCCGCGCCACCGCGCAGTCCTATGTCGACGCGCTCGTCGCCGGCGACCTCGAGGCCGTCATGGCCCTGTACGCCGACGACGCCACCGTCGAGGACCCCGTCGGCGGCGGCACCGTGCACGAGGGCCCGGAGGCGATCCGCGCCTTCTACTCGACCGTCACCGCGCTGAAGATCGAGGCGAAGGTCCTCGAGACCCGAGTGTGCGGCAACGACCTGCTGTTCAACTTCGAGATCACCACTCACTTCGACGGCGGCTCCAAGGCGACCATCAACGTGTGGGACCTCATGGTCCACGACGCGCAGGGCAAGGTATCCTCCATGCGCGCTTACTGGACCCCGGAGAACATGAGCTGATCGCGGCCGCTCGCATACCAACATCGTGTGCGTCGACAAGTGGGTACTGACCTGGATGTTCGACACCCGTTTCGCGCCGGGCGTAACCACCGGAGGCTAACGCAACGACGGCGCGATGCGCGCCGAAGCCTGGCCACGCAATGGCGAGCCCTCGCTACCCGCCATGACGAGCTCCGACCACCTGCCGCCCCGGCGTCACCTCTGCGCCATACCGACCTGGCTACGCCATGTAGTAGACAAGCCCTGGCGGTTTCACCATTGTCGCTCCCGGATAAGCGGCCGCTAGCATAACCGGTATGTCCAGCGACCGCGATAACAGCACGGCGGCCCCCGACCTCGTCGATGCTGCACGGCTGGATGCCCAGCCGCAGCCGCAGACGGAGCGTGGCCGGCGCACCCGTGACGCTCTGATCGCGGCCGCGCGCACGGTGTTCGAGCGCGATGGTTACGTTGATTCCCGGCTCGTAGACATTGCCGCCGAGGCCAAGTGTTCGATCGGCAGCTTCTACACGTGGTTCGACAGCAAGGACGAGGTTCTTGCTGCTGTCCTGTACCAAGCGCAAAGCGACATGCTCCATCCGGGGACGGGCCGTATAGAGGCGAGCGATGACCCGGTCGCGATCATCGCGGCCAGCAACCGCGCCTACTTCGAAGCCTATCGGCGCAATGCCCAGCTGAACGTGCTCCTGCAGCAGGTGGCGGCGCTCAATCCCCGATTCCGCGAGCTGCGCAACGCCCGCACGATGGCCTTCGTCACGCGTAACGCGCGTGCCATAGCGGATCTGCAGGAACGGGGCCTGGCGGATCGCGGTGTCGACGCCTCGATGGCGGCGATGGCGCTGTCCGGCATGGTGGCCCGATTGGCCTTCGAATCCTTTACCGGGGGCGCGGTGGTCGAGTCCATCGACGAACTCGTCGAAACAGCGACCCGGTTGTGGACCAATGCCCTGGGCCTGACGACGCCGGAGCTGCGCGCGGACTGAGGCGTCCAGCGCGCAACTCCGCGCGGTCAGCGGGCGATGTTGACCCCGCCGTCGACGGCGAGAGTGCTGCCGACGACATAGTCGCCGGCGTCCGAGGCCAGGTAGATCGCCGCGGCCGCCATGTCCTCGGGACGGCCGATACGGCCGGAGGGGATCTCGCCGGCGATCTCCTCGGCGTGGTCGCGGGCCTCCTTGTTCATCGCGGACGCGAAGGCGCCAGGGGCGATCGCGCTGACGATGATGCCCTCGGGAGCGAGGCGCACCGCCATTCGCTTGGTCAGGTGGACGATGCCAGCCTTGCTCGCATGGTAGGAGTACGTCTCCATCGGGTTGAGGGAGAGTCCGTCGATCGAGGCGATGTTGATGACTTTGGCGAGGTGCCCCGTGCTCTCGTGCCCTGCCAGCAGCAGTTGCTTGGCGGCCTGGGTGAGGAAGAAGGGCGCCTTGACGTTGAGGTCCATCACCTTGTCCCATCCGCTCTCAGGGAAGTCGTCGAAGGCCTCTCCCCACGCTGCACCGGCGTTGTTGACGAGGATGTTGAGGTGGTCCTCGTTCTCGCGGAATGTTTCGAGTAGGGCGGCGATGCCGGCGGTCGTGGAGATGTCGTACGGCAGGGCGACGCACCGCCCTTCGCCGTAGGTCGCGGACAGCTCGTCGGCGGTGGTCAGGCAGGCCTCTGACTTGCGCGCGGTGATGTAGACGGTCGCGCCCTGGGCGAGCAGGCCTTCGGCGATCATGCGGCCGATGCCGCGGGACCCGCCGGTGACGAGGGCGACGCGTCCATCGAGAGAGAAGAGGGCGGGAATGTCCATTGTTGTCCTTCGTTCGGGTGCAGTGGGTCGACTCGAGATTCGATTGAATCCCGATTCATACTAGTTGAACCCAGATTCAGATTGTGGGAGGCTGACGAACAAACCCCGCACCGAACACAGGAGTCGACCTATGTCCCGGACCTCACAGGAGATCCGTCTCGCCGCCCGCCCGCAAGGCCGCCCAGACTCCAGTACCTGGGATCTCACCAGCACCGAGGTCCCGGACCCGGGCCCCGGTCAGATCCTCGTACGCGTCGATCTGATCTCCCTCGACCCGGCGATGCGCGGATGGCTGAACGACGTGCGGTCCTACATCCCCCCGGTCGGGATCGGAGACGTCATGCGGGCACTGGGCGCCGGCGAGGTGATCGCCTCGGAGCACCCGGACTTCGCCGTCGGCGACCGGGTCACCGGCAGTTTCGGCGTGTGCGAGTACGCGCTGTCAGACGGCAAGGGGGTGGACCGTATCGACACCGACATCGCCCCGATGGGCACCTGGCTAGGCGCGCTCGGCATGCCCGGCATGACCGCGTACTTCGGCCTCCACGACGTCGGCCGACTCCGGGCCGGTGACACAGTCCTGGTCTCCGCCGCGGCCGGGGCGGTCGGGAGCACCGTCGCGCAGCTGGCCAAGGCGAAAGGGGCCCGCGTCATCGGCGTCGCCGGTGGTCCGGACAAGGTGTCCTGGCTCCGCGAGCTCGGACTCGACGAGGTCATCGACCGGCGGGAGGGCGACCTCCTGCGCCAGGTCCGCAACGCCGCCCCCGACGGAATCGACATCTACTTCGACAACGTAGGGGGCGAGCTCCTCGACGCGGCACTGGCCAACCTGCGCCGCGGCGCCCGGGTCGTGCTGTGCGGGGCTGTGTCGACGTACAACGACGAGACCCTCGCCGACGGCCCGCGGCGGTACATGTCCCTTCTGGTCTTCCGCGCCACGATGCAGGGGTTCGTCGTGTTCGACTACGCGGACCGCTACGCCGAGGCCGTCGCCGAGATCTCGGAACTCATCGCCGAGGGGCGCCTCGTCGCGACCGAAACCATCCTCGAGGGCGGGGTGCCCGCCTTCCCGGACGCCCTGCTCGGCCTCTTCGACGGGGTCAACACCGGCAAGCTTCTGCTGAGAATCCGAAAGGGCTGACCATGCGCGCCATCCACATCTCCTCTCTCGATGGCCCGGACGCCGTCGAGGTCGTCGAGCTCCCCGACCTCCGCGACAACGAGCTCGTGACCATCGAGGTCAAAGCGGCCGGGGTCGCCTTCCCCGAGTTGCTCCAGACCCGAGGCCTGTACCAGCTCAAGCCCGAGCTCCCCTTCGTCCCGGGGGCGGAGGTCGCCGGTGTCGTCACCGCTGCGCCCGAGGGCAGCGGCCTGGCTGTCGGTGACCGCGTGGCGGCCCTGACGCTGCTCGGTGGCTTCGCGGAGCAGGCCCTGGCGCGCCCCGACCTCACCTTCGCACTGCCGGACGAGGTCGGCTTCGAGGAGGCGGCATCCTTCACCTTCAACTACGCGACGGTCTACTTCGCCCTCGTCGAGCGCGGTCACCTCGCCGAGGGTGAGACCGTCCTCGTCCACGGCGCCGCGGGCGGGATCGGGACCGCGGCCATCCAGATGGCGAAGGCGTTCGGGGCGGGCAAGGTCATCGGAGTGGTCTCCACGCCGGAGAAGGGCGAGATCGCCCGCGCTGCGGGCGCGGACGAGGTGGTCCCGGCCGACGGCTTCCTCGAGGCGGTCGGCAAAGCGAGCGTCGACATCGTCGTCGATCCCGTCGGTGGTGAACGGTTCACCGACTCGCTGCGCTCCCTGCGGGAGCACGGCCGTCTTCTCGTCATCGGCTTCACCGCCGGATCCATCCCCGAGGTGAAGGTCAACCGGCTCCTGCTGAACAACGTCTCCGTCGTGGGAGTCGGATGGGGTGCCTACGCGTTATCCCGCCCCGGCCATGTCGGCAGGGAGTGGGAGGCGATGCTGCCGCACCTAAGAAGCGGGGCTCTGCGGCCCGTCGTCGGCGCCACTCATCCACTAGAGGACGCCTCCGTTGCACTGCGCTCCCTCGAGGGGCGTTCGGTCACCGGCAAGGTCGTGCTGGTGCCGTGAAACAGAACCTGCCCTCCGTGGAGGAGGTCGACCGGATCCCGGCGGCGTGCAGCACGGTCGCCGGACGCGAGTGGGAGGACGGCAACGGCCACGTCAACGTCGCCCACTTCTACGGCTTCCACATCCGCGGGGCTGAGGAGGAGTTGCGTCGAGTGGGAATCGATGACGCCTACCGCGCCAGCCGTCAGATGGGGGTCTTCAGTATGGAGCAGTACCTGAAGTTCTTCGACGAAGTGCGGATCGGCGAGGAGATCTCGGCCCACGTCCGGTGGCTCGACCGTGGGGACAAGGTGTTCCACGGTATCTCGGTGATCGTGAACCGTACGACCGGGCGCATCGCCAACACTCTCGAGATGATCGAGGGCCACGTCGACCTCACCGCGCGACGGACGGCGTCCTTCCCCGCTGACGTCGCGCAGCGGATCGATGCGCAGATAGCCGCCCACCGCGGTCTCGGGTGGCAGCTCCCCCTCTCGGGGGCTATGGCCGTGCGCCGCTAGGCCGAATCCGGACCGCACGCGAAAGGGGACCGCACCTGCACTGCAGATGCGGTCCCCTTCTTGTGAGCGTGGCGGGTCAGACCGTGAAGCGGCCGATCGACTCGGCGACCAGGATCGGCTTGTCGATGCCGTCGGCCTCGACGGTCAGCGTGGTGACGACCTTCACCGCGCCCGGGGCGGTCTCTTCGACCGAGGTCAGCGTGGCGCGCATCCGGATCCGCGAGTCCACCGGCAGCGGGTGGATGAAGCGGACCTTGTCGTAGCCGTAGTTGAGGCTGTGGGCGAACCCGTCGAAGGCCATGAGCTCTTCGAGGAAGGCGGGCGTGCGCGACAGGCTGTAGAGACCGTGCGCGATCGTCGAGCCGAACGGCGAGTCCGCCGCCCGCGCGGGGTCGACGTGAATCCACTGATGGTCGCCGGTGAGCTCGGCGAAGCCGTCGATGCGCGACTGGTCGACGGTGTGCCACGCGGTGGGGCCGAGCTCGCGGCCCGAGAGGTCCTTGAGGTCCTGCACGGAAGTCGGGCGGTGTCGGGCGGTCTGGGTCACGGGGAACTCCTTGGGTCGCGGGGCGTTGTGACGTCGAACATAGTTGAACCTGAAACCGGATTCAACTAACGTGTGAGCTAGATCGCAAACAAGGACACAGGGAGCTCACATGACCACTGATCACCAGCGTGTTGCCGTCGTGACCGGCGCAGCGCGAGGCATCGGCGCGGATGTCGCCCGGCGTCTGGCCAGCGACGGAATGGCGGTCGCGGTGCTGGACCTGGACGAATCCACCTGTGCGGACGTCGTAGAGGACATCGTCGCCAGCGGGGGCCGGGCGCTCGCGGTCGGCGCCGACGTGTCGGATCCCGACCAGGTCGAGGCCGCCGTTGCTCGAATCGCCGACCGCCTCGGTGCGCCCACGGTGCTGGTCAACAATGCCGGCATCATCCGCGACAACCTGATCTTCAAGATGTCGGTCGAGGACTGGGACTCCGTCATGTCGGTCCACCTGCGCGGTGCCTTTCTCATGACCAAGGCCTGCCAGGCGTACATGACGCAGGAGCGCTTCGGTCGTATCGTCAACCTCTCCTCGACATCGGCGCAGGGGAACCGGGGCCAGGTCAACTACTCTGCCGCGAAGGCCGGCATGCAAGGTCTGACCAAGACCCTCGCCCTCGAGCTCGGGAAGTTCGGCGTCACCGCCAACGCGATCGCCCCCGGATTCATCGAGACCGAGATGACCGCGGAAACCGCCGAGCGTATCGGGATCTCGTTCGACGACCTGAAGAAGATGGCGCGCGACCAGGCGGCCGTAGGTCGCACAGGCACGCCCCACGACATCGCGCATGCCGTCTCCTTCTTCGCGAGCGAGGGCGCCGGCTTCACCACGGGCCAGGTTCTCTACGTTGCGGGCGGGCCGTGCGACTGATGGGCGTCCCGATGCAGGTGCAGGACAAGGTGGCCGTCGTCACCGGCGCTGCCGGTGGCATCGGTGCCGCCCTCGCGGAAGCGCTCCTCGAGGCCGGCGCACGGGTGGTCGTCTCCGACCTCGACGAGAACCGGCTGAACGCTACCGCTGAGCGTCTCGGTGCGATCGCGGTCGCGGGGGACGCCTCCCGCGAGGAGACGATCAGCGAGATGATCACCGCAGCGCAGGATCACTACGGCCCGGTCGATCTCTTCTTCGCCAATGCCGGGGTCGGCGACGGCTCCGGCCTGTCCGCCACGGACGAGCAATGGCAGCTCGCACTGGACGTGAACCTGCTCGCCCACGTGCGCGCGGCTCGGCAGCTCGTTCCGGGATGGGTCGAGCGGGGGAGCGGGTACTTCGTCTCGACCGCCTCGGCAGCGGGACTGCTCACTCAGGTCGGTTCGGCCACGTATTCGGTGTCCAAGCACGGCGCTGTCGGCCTTGCGGAATGGCTCGCCGTCACCTACGGCTCCGACGGTATCGGCGTCAGCTGTCTCTGCCCGATGGGTGTCGACACCGACATGCTCCGCTCCGGGATGGGTTCGTCGGGCAGCGACGGTGGCAAGGTGGCCGCGGCCGCCGTGACCAGCGCAGGCGACGTCCTCGCTCCCCGCGATGTCGCCGATCAGGTCCTGGCGGCGGTCGCCGAGGGAACCTTCCTCATCACACCCCACGCGAACGTGCGGGAGTTCCTGAAACGCAAGGTGGACGACCCCGATCGGTGGATTCACGGCATGCAGCGATACCAGCAACAGCTCCGAGGAGGGACCCGATGAGCAACGCCGCCGGACTGGTGTGGAAATGGGCAGACGAGACACCCGACTCCGTGGCCCTACGAGAAGGGGAGAAATCCCGAACGTTCTCTCAGCTGCGTTCCCAGATCGGCGGGGCGATGGCGAAGCTCGCCCACCTCGGCGTCGAGCCGGGCGACCGCGTCCTCATCGTGGTGCCGACGAGTGAGGAGTTCGTCCTGGCGTATCACGCGGTCCTCGCACTCGGCGCGACCGCCGTGACCGTCAATCCCCTGTGCACGCAGCGTGAGTTGCTCCACTTCGTCGAGGACGCGGGATGCACCTGCGTGCTCGGGTGGCATGAGAGTCGCGGGCCGGTGGAGGCAATCGCGAACACGTGCGGTCTCCCGCTGTGGCTGCTCGAGCCCGGTTGCGTCACCGCTGCGCAGGAGCGGCCTGCCCTCGCCGACGTCTCGACCGAGGACGCCGCGGTGCTGCTCTACACCTCAGGGACCACCGGTTCGCCGAAGGGCGCCGTCCTGACCCACGGCAACCTGCTCGCCTGTGGCGCCGCCTTCGCCGACGCACTCGAAGTGACGAACGCGGACCGGATGGGCACCGCCCTTCCGCTGTTCCACGTCTTCGGCCAGGCCGCGGTGATGTTCACCGTGTACACGCCCGGCGGCAGTATGTCGCTGCTGCGGCCGTTCGATGCGGCTTCGCTGCTGCGCATGGCAGCCGATCAGAAGCTCACCGCTCTCGCCGGAGTCCCGACGATGTGGAACGCCATGCTCCACGCCGACACCGACGTCACCGCCGAGGATCTGAGCAACCTGCGGTTGGCCTGCTCCGGCGGCGCCGCTCTGCCTTTCAAGGTCGCCCGGGCTTTCCGCGACCGCTTCGGCGCGATGGTCCTCGACGGCTACGGGTTGAGTGAGACCACCGGGGCGGCGAGCTGCAACCGTGCCATCTATCCCCGCAAGGAGATGAGCGTCGGTCGGGCCCTCGCCGGGTGCCGCCTGTCGATCGTCGACGATGACCGCAACCACCTGCCTCCTGGTGAGGTCGGCGAAGTGGCGATCGCAGGCCCGGTGGTCATGCGCGAGTACTGGGGCAGGCCCGAGGCCACGGCCGCCGTGCGTGACGGCGAGTGGTTCTTCACCGGGGACATCGGTCGGATGGACGAGGACGGTGACCTGTGGATTCTCGACCGCATGAAGGACCTAGTCATCCGTGGTGGCTACAACGTCTATCCCCGCGAAGTCGAGGAGGTCCTCTACAACCACCCCGATGTCCTCGAAGCGGCGGTGATCGGAGTCCCCGACGAACAGCTGGGCGAGGAGATAGCGGCCGTGGTCACCCCGCAGCCCGGCTCGACGATCGTCCCCGCCGACCTGCGCGCGTGGCTCTCCGAGCAGCTCGCCGCCTACAAGGTCCCGCGGATCTACCGGGTAGTCGAAGCTCTCCCCAAGGGGGCGACCGGAAAGATCCTCAAGCGTCAGATCGACCGCGGCGACATCGCGACAACCGGTGAACGGCCCGCCCGGACCGCCACCCCCACCACCTGAACGAAGGGAGCGACCCGTGGATTTCACGACGGACGCCAGGACCGCCGAGCTGCAGGAGCAGCTCGACGTATTCATGGATGAGCACGTGTACCCGATCGAGGCGACCTACCAGGAGCAGCTCGACGCGGCCCCCGACCGCTGGTCGCCGCCGCCGATCATCGAGCAGGCGAAGGAAGAAGCCCGCCGGCAGGGATTGTGGAACCTCTTCCTTCCGGGGCGGGACGGCGCCGGATTGACCAACCTCCAGTACGCGCCGTTGTGCGAGACGCTCGGGCGCAGCCTGCACATCGCCCCGGTTGCGACCAACTGCGCGGCCCCCGACACCGGCAACATGGAGGTGCTGCACATGTTCGGGACCCCGGAGCAGAAGGAAAAGTGGCTACAGCCGCTTCTCGCCGGGGAGATCCGATCGGCCTTCGCCATGACTGAGCCACGCGTGGCCAGTTCCGACGCGACCAACATCGAGAGTTCGATCGGCCGTGACGGCGATGAATACATCATCAACGGTCGAAAGTGGTACATCTCCGGTGCGATGAACCCCGATGCCAAGGTCTTCATCGTCATGGGTAAGACCGATCCCTCGGCCGCACGTAACAAGCAGCAGTCGATGATCCTCGTTCCACGCGACACCCCGGGGGTCGACGTCCGCCGCGGGATGAAGGTGTTCGGTTATGACGACCGCGACCACGGTGGACATGCGGAGATCGACTTCACCGATGTACGGGTTCCGGTGAGCAACCTCATCGGCGAGGAGGGGGCGGGATTCGCGATAGCCCAGGCCCGGCTCGGGCCCGGCCGCATCCACCACTGCATGCGCCTTATCGGGATCGCCGAGCGCTCGCTCGAGCTCATGGTCGCCCGGGCCGCGAGCCGCGTCAGCTTCGGCAAGCCGTTGTCGGAGCAGGGAGTCGTCCGTGACTGGATCGCGGAGTCACGGGTGCGAATCGAGCAGCTTCGTCTACTCACCCTCAAGACCGCCTGGTTGATGGATACCGTGGGGAACAAGGGGGCTCACACGGAGATCCAGGCGATCAAAATCGCCGCGCCCGCCACGGTCGAATGGATCCTCGACAAGGCGGTTCAAGTGCACGGCGCCGGCGGTCTGAGCCAGGACTTCCCGGTGGCGGAGTGGTATGCCCAGGTCCGCACCCTCCGCTTCGCCGACGGTCCCGACGAGGTGCACAAGAATGCGCTCGCCCGCAACGAGATCCGCAGGATGACGGCCGATGTCTGATCTGCACGAGCGGGTCGAACAACTCCTCGCGAGCTACGACCCCCAGACCACGACGAGTGCAGAGTTCCTCGCCGCACAGTTCGACCAAGGGCTGGCCTGGGTTCACTTCCCCGAGGGGAAGGGCGGGCTGGGCCTGGCCCGGGGACGACAGCTGGAGGTCGACGCACTGCTCGACGCGGCGGGAGCGCCGCGACCGGACCTCGGACGCAACAGCATCGGCCTGGGTATGGCCGCACCGACGATTCTCGCGTTCGGTAGCGAAGAGATGCAGCAGCGCTACCTGCGGCCGTTATTCGCGGGCACCGAAGTCTGGTGTCAGCTGTTCAGCGAGCCCGGCGCCGGATCGGACCTCGCGGCCGTCGCCACCCGCGCGGTCCGCGACGGCGACGACTGGGTCGTGGACGGGCAGAAGGTGTGGACCTCCGGGGCTCATAACGCCGATCTGGCGATCCTCCTCGCCCGCACCGACACCTCCGTTCCCAAGCATGCAGGGATGACCTACTTCATTCTCGACATGACGGAGCCCGGCGTCGACGTACGGCCGCTGCGCCAGATCACCGGCGAGGCCGAGTTCAACGAGGTGTTCCTCTCCGGCGTCCGGGTGCCCGACAGCAACAGGGTCGGCGACGTCGGTCAGGGGTGGAAGGTGGCCACGACGACGCTCAACAACGAGCGTGTCGCCATCGGCGCCGGCAACGTCCGCGAGGCGGGCCAGATCGGTCTCGTGGCCCGGCGCTGGCGCGAGGACGTGTCCGTGCGCACGCCGGGCCACCACGCCGAGCTCATGCAGTGGTGGGTCGACACCGAGGTGACCCGGCTGGCCGGAGAGCGTCTGAGTCAGTCCCTCGAGGCGGGCCAGCCGGGCCCGGAGACCTCCGCGATGAAGCTCGCCTTCGCCCACCAGGCGCAGCAGGTGAGCGGATTCGCTCTCGAGGTAGCGCCAGAGGACGGTCTGACGTACCACGACTGGACGATGGTGCGGCCCGAGGGAGGTTCGTTCCTCGGGCACGGCCCCGGCTACCGGTACCTCCGCGCCAAGGGCAACTCGATAGAGGGAGGCACCAGCGAGATCATGCGCAACGTCATCGCCGAGCGAGTGCTCGGCCTGCCCGCCGACCACCGCCCCGACAAGGGGATCGCCTTCAAGGACGTGCCGCGATGATCGACCTACTTAATTCTGATGTCGAAGAGTCCCTGCGCCTGAGCGTCCGTTCCGCTCTCCGGCGCACTCACGATGACGCGCTTCTCACCCGTCTGGCCGACGAGCCGGATACCGACGTCACCACCATGTGGCGGGTACTCGCCGAGCAGCTCGGCCTCGCCGGCCTGCTCGTTCCCGAGAGCCTCGGGGGGTCTGATGCGAGCGCCCGCGAAGCCGCAGTCGTATTGGAGGAGCTGGGGGCCTCCGTCGCGCCCGTGCCCTTCCTCACCAGCGCGGTCATCGCCACCACCGCCCTCGTTCACGCTGGCGACGAGGTTCTCCTCCCGGCGCTCGCAGCGGGTGAGCGCACAGCTGCGCTCGTTCTGCCGTGGACCGCCCGGCGGGGGTCGTGGTCGCCGGTGGACCACGACGCTGCTCCGGTCGCCGGGGCGCTCGGGGCCGACCTGTTCCTCGTCCCGGTCCGGGACGCCGATGGCGGCACCTCCCTACGCGCCTACGACCGGGACGAAGTGGATCTCACGCCGATTGTCTCGCTGGACGTGACCCGGCCGCTGGCCCGGGTCGTCGTTGCGGGCGCCGGCACCGAGGTCGCCTCCGGACGCACGGCCACCGAGTCCGTCGACGCCGCCCTCGCGGCAGGAGCCGCGCTCCTTGCCTCGGAGCAGCTCGGACTGACCCGGTGGAGCCTGGAGGCCACCGTGGACTACACGAAGAACCGTGTGCAGTTCGCCCGGCCGATCGGTTCCTTCCAGGCGATCAAGCACCGGCTGGCCGATCTCTATCTGCTCCTCGTCAACGCCCAGGCGGCCGCCCGATATGCCGCCGCCACGCTCGCCGAAGACGACCCCGACCAGTACGTGGCCCAGGCCCTCGCCCAGTCTTTCTGCTCCGATGCGGCCGTTCGGGCCACGGAGGAGGCCCTGCAACTGCACGGCGGCATCGGCATGACGTGGGAGGCGCCGGTCCACACCAGGCTGAAACGAGCGAAATCTGATCAACTCGCCCTCGGCACGCCGGACCGTCACCGCACCGACCTCGCTGAACTCGTGGATCTCCCAGTGAGCTGACAACCCGTTCCGAGACCACTACACACCACAGAGGACCCACCATGCGTGAAGCAGTCATCGTCTCCACGGCCCGAACCCCGATCGGCCGCGCCTACCGCGGCGCCTTTAACGACACCCAGGCCCAGGAGCTCATCGGCCATGCCGTGCGGCACGCCGTCGACCGCGCCGGCGTCGACGACGCGCGCGTCGAGGACGTCGTGATCGGCGCGGCCCTGCAGCAGGGTTCGACCGCGATGAACATCGGTAGGCAGGCCGCGATGCGTGCCGGGCTGCCGGTATCCGTCGCCGGTATGTCCGTCGACCGGCAGTGCGCCAGCGGCCTCATGGCCATAGCGACCGCGTCGAAGCAGGTAGTCATGGACGGAATGGACATCGTCGTCGGAGGAGGCGTCGACTCGATCCCGCTCGTACAGAACGAACACATCAACGACTACCGCGCGCAGGACCCGTGGCTCGTCGGACATGTGCCCGCGCTGTACATGTCGATGCTCGAAACGGCGGAGGTGGTCGCGCAGCGCTACGGCGTCAGCCGGGAAGCCCAGGACGAGTACGCGCTGCAGTCCCAGCAACGTACCGCATCGGCCCAGGCGGCCGGGGCCTTCGACGACGAGATCGTCCCGCTGCCGTCGACGATGCTCACGAAGGACCGCACGACGGGTGAGGTCGGGTCACGGCAGGTGACACTCGCCAAGGACGAGGGCAACCGCCCGGGAACGGCCATCGAGGACCTGCGCAAGCTCGATCCGGTCCTCGCCGGGGCAGGCTCGGAGGGAATGTCGATCACCGCGGGTAACGCATCGCAGCTCTCCGACGGAGCCTCCGCCGCGGTCGTCATGGAAGCCGCGGAGGCCTCACGTCTGGGACTGAGTCCGCTCGGTGCCCTGCGCGGCATCGCTGTCGCCGGATGCGAGCCCGACGAGATGGGCATCGGTCCGGTCTATGCGGTGCCGAAGCTGCTCAAGCAACACGGCTTGACCGTCGACGACATCGACCTCTGGGAGCTGAACGAAGCCTTCGCCGTACAGGCCCTCTACTGCCGCGACATCCTCGGCATCGACCCGGAGAAATACAACGTCAACGGCGGAGCCATCTCCATCGGCCACCCCTACGGCATGAGCGGTGCCCGTATGGCCGGGCACATCCTGATCGAGGGCCGTCGCCGTGGCGCCAGGTACGGCATCGTGACGATGTGTGTCGGAGGCGGCATGGGTGCAGCCGGCTTGTTCGAGATCTTCTGAGACGTCCAACCCTACTGAGGAGCCCGAGTGCCCGAGTCCGTTTTCGTTGCCAACCGTGGAGAAGTGGCCCTGCGCATCGTGCGGGCCGCCCGTGAGCTCGGTCTCGACGTCGTCGTCGCCGTCACCCGCGCCGAGGTCGACTCCCTCGCCGCTCGGCTCGCCACGGCGGTCCACGTCCTCCCGGGTGAGGGCGCGGCGGCCTACCTCGACGCCGACGCCCTCGTCGCCGGGGCGACGGAACACGGGTGCACCCTGCTGCACCCCGGCTACGGCTTCCTCAGCGAGAGTCCTGCACTCGCCCGGGCGTGTGCTGACGCGGGCGTCACCTTCGTCGGTCCGGATGCGTCGCTCCTCGAACTGTTCGGCGACAAGGGCAGCGCCCGCTCGGCGGCTCAGGAGGCCGGGGTGCCGGTTCTGCCCGCCACCGATGTCGGTGTCACACGCGAGCAGGCGGAGGCCTTCGCCCGCGAGCAGGAGCCCGCCGGCGTCATGATCAAGGCGGCGGCCGGAGGGGGCGGTCGTGGCATGCGCGCAGTCCCCTCCGGGGAGCAACTGGGTGAGGCATGGGAGCGGGCCCGGTCGGAAGCCGAGCGTGGTTTCGGCTCCGGGGCCCTCTTCGCCGAGCTCTACGTCGAGAGGGCGCGCCATATCGAGGTGCAGGTCATCGGGGACGGCGACAAGATCACCCATCTCGGCGAGCGGGACTGCACCGTGCAGAGACGTTTCCAGAAGATTGTGGAGGTCGCGCCCGCCCCCGGCCTGCCCGACGAGGTACGGGCCGATCTCCACGCGGCGGCCCGCCGGCTCCTGTCCGGCCGTGGCTACCGCGGTCTCGCGACGGTCGAGTTCCTCGTCGACGCCGACGATCCGACCCGGTGGTGGTTCATCGAGGTCAACCCGCGACTGCAGGTCGAGCACCCGGTGACCGAGTTCGTCACCGGTGTCGACCTGGTTCTAACCCAACTGCGTCTCGCGTTGGGCGGGACCCTGACCGATCTCGGTCTGGCATCGCCTCCCCGCGTCGTCGGTGCGGCCGTGGAACTGCGGGTGGCGGCCGAGCGCACGGGCAGCAACGGCGAGGTCCTCCCGGCGAGCGGCGTGGTCTCCGCCCTCGCCCTGCCGGCCGGGCCGGGGGTGCGCGTCGACACTCACCTCGTAGAGGGCACGCGCGTGGACGGCTCCTTCGATTCCCTCGTCGCGAAGATCATCACCCACAGCCAGGAAGGGCAGGCCGGGGCGCTTTCCAAGGCGCGCTGGGCTCTCGATGAGTGCACGGTCGGGGGCCTGGACACCAACTTGGCCACGTTGCGCGAACTGCTCGCGCATGCCGACCTGCCCACGTGGTCGGTGACGACGACGTGGTTCGACTCCGCCGGCCTGACGCGGGCAGCGGGGCCGTCGGACCTGACGGACGGAGAGATTCTCGCCGAGATGAGCGGGACAGTCATCGCTGTGCTCGTCGAGGAGGGACAAGACGTCGCCGCAGGCACACCGCTCGTGATCATCGAAGCGATGAAGATGGAGCACCTCGTACCGGCGCCGGCTTCCGGGGAGGTGACGGCGGTCCAGGCCTCCGCAGGCGCGAGCGTAACCGCCGGCGACCTGATCGCGAGGCTCAGGCCGTCGGCGGACCAGTCCGCGGCCGGTGTCGCCGAGGACGGCCCCGACCTCGACTCGGAGCGGCCCGACCTCACGCGGCTGCTCGAGCGACGCGCCCGGCTCATGGACGACGCCCGGCCCGGGGCTGTCGCCAAGCGCCACGCCCGCGGCCAGCGGACCGCTCGGGAGAACATCGCCGACCTCGTCGACGAGGGCAGTTTCGTCGAGTACGGCGGATTCGCCGTGGCGGCCCAGCGTGCCCGCCGGACCGAGGAAGACCTCATCGCGAACACACCGGCCGACGGCATCATCACCGGGATCGGCCGGGTCACGGCGGCGCCGGCGGAGGACACCCGCTGCGCAGTCCTCGCCTACGACTACACCGTCCTCGCAGGCACCCAGGGGTACCTCAACCACAAGAAGACAGATCGCATGCTCGAACTGGCAGAGCAGCAGCGACTGCCCGTGGTCCTCTTCGCCGAAGGTGGCGGTGGTCGTCCCGGCGATACCGACACGACCGTGGTCAGTGGCCTCGACGTGCCGACCTTCGCGACGATGGGGCGCCTCAGCGGGCAGGTGCCCACGATCGGCATCGCCGCCGGCCGCTGCTTCGCGGGCAACGCCGCCCTCCTCGGGTGTTGCGATGTCGTCATCGCCACCCGCGACTCGACCATCGGGATGGGCGGCCCGGCGATGATCGAAGGTGGTGGCCTCGGGCTCTACTCTCCGGACGAGGTCGGCCCCATCGACGTCCAGAGCGGCAACGGCGTCGTCGACGTCGTCGTGGCCGACGAGGCGGAGGCGGTCGCGGTGGCCCGGCGCTACCTCGGCTACTTCCAGGGTGTGCAGCCGGAGTGGGCCGCAGTCGATCAGCGTGCACTGCGCCATGTCGTCCCAGGGAACCGGGTCCGGGCCTACGACATCCACGCCGCGATAGAGGCGCTGTCCGACGAGGGCTCGGTGCTGGAGCTGCGAGCAGGCTTCGCGCGTGGGGTGGTCACCTGCCTGGTGCGCATCGAGGGACGCCCGATGGGTCTTGTCGCCAACAACCCGCGCCACCTCGGTGGGGCGATCGACGCACCGGCCGCCGACAAGCTCGCCCGCTTTCTGCAACTCTGTGACGCCCACGGGCTACCCGTCGTCTCGCTGTGCGACACCCCGGGATTCATGGTGGGGCCCGATCACGAGCGCACCGCCACCGTGCGGCACTTCGCCCGTCTCTTCGTCATCGGGGCCCACCTGCGGGTCCCGATCGTCACCGTCGTCCTGCGCAAGGCCTACGGGCTGGGGGCGCAGGCGATGGCTGCCGGCGGATTCCACCGACCGGCCGCGACGCTCGCCTGGCCCACCGGCGAGGTCGGAGGGATGGGGCTCGAGGGGGCCGTGCGGCTCGGCTTCCGCCGCGAACTCGAGGCCATCGCCGATCCGGCCGAACGACGCGAGCTCGAAGAGAAATTGTTGGCCGACATGTACGAGCGCGGGCGGGCCGTCAACGCCGCTGCCGCTGTCGAACTCGATGACGTCATCGACCCGGCCGACACCCGCCGGTGGATTCTCACGGCGGCAGCGGCGACCCCGGCCGCGGTCGACACGTCTACCCGCTACATCGACACCTGGTGAAACGAAGGAGCGCAGGAGTGAACCACACCCGACACGTAGAGGACGTCCGACGGCGCCAGGAGAGAGTTCGTCCCGCGGACACACCGCGCGACGTCGTCCACCCCCTGGGCGATCTCACCGTGCCCGAGTATGTCGACGCGTGGGCCCGGGAGCGCCCCGATCGGCCAGCCGTCATTCACGGTGATGTCAGGATCGACTACCGTTCTCTCGCCGACCGTCATGCCCGGTGGGCCGGTTGGCTGCGGGCGCACGGGGTGCTACCCGGGGAGCGCGTGGGCGTTCACCTCGGTAACGTGCCCGAGTTCATCGTGGCTTTCCTCGGGACCCTGCGGGCGGGATGCGTGCACGTCCCTGTCAATCCGATGTTCCAACACGCCGAGCTCCGCCATGAGCTCGGTGATTCCGGTGCCCAGGTGGTCGTGACCAGCGCCGCCCTGGCGGACAGACTCTGCAGCATCGCCGCCGAGACCGAGGTGCGCACCGTGGTGGTTCTCGGGGGAGAGGGGGACCCACTGCCCTCCGTCGACGGGGTCGAGGTGGTCCGTTGGTCCGAGACGGTCGACGCGGAGCCGTTGTCCGAGCCCGCACGAGACCTCGACGCTCTCGCCGCGCTCAACTACACCGGCGGCACGACCGGGCTGCCCAAGGGATGCGAGCACACCCAACGGCACATGGTCTACACCGCGGTCAGCGGGGCGGGGGCCAACGGTCTCGTCGACGACGACATCGTGTCACTGTGTTTCATCCCGGTCTTCTGGATCGCGGGGGAGGATCTGGGCATCCTCATCCCGCTCGTGCTGGGGGGCACGACGGTCCTGCTCGAACGGTGGGACGCGGCCGCGGTCGTCGACCTCGTCGAACGGCACCGGGTGACCATGACGGCGGCGACCGTCGAGAACTTCCTCGACATCCTGCGCGTGCCCGGGGTTGAGGAACGTGACCTGACCTCTTTCGTCGCGCCCATGGCGATGTCCTTCATCCAAAAACTGACTCCCGAGATCCGTAGGCGATGGTCTGATGTCATCGGTGAAGGGTCGGTCTTGCGGGAGGGGTCCTACGGCATGACAGAGAGCCACACAGTCGACGTCGTGCCCTACGGCTTCCATCTGAACGACCACGACTTGCTGACAAAACCCGTCTTCTGCGGGTTGCCGGTTCCGGGGACCGATGTGATCGTCGTGGACCCGGTGACCGCCGACCCGATGCCCTTCGGTGAGGCGGGGGAGATCCTCCTCCGGAGCCCTTCGATCATGAACGGTTACTGGCGTAATCCGGAAGCCAGCGCCGCGCAGCTGCGCGATGGCTGGCTTCACACAGGTGACACCGGTTATCTCGACGACGACGGTTGCCTGCATTACCTGGCGCGAAGCAAGGACCTGATCAAGGTCAGGGGCATGAGCGTATTCCCCGCCGAGGTGGAGATGATTCTCGCTGACCATCCCGACATCGGCTCGGTGGCGGTCGTCCCGGCCGAGGACTCGGTGACGGGACAGCGGCCGGTCGCCTTCGTCAGTGCCCGAGCCGGCGGATCGCTGTCCGCGGAAGCGGTGGAGGAGTGGGCTCGCAGCCGGATGGCGAGTTACAAGGTGCCGCTCGTCGAAGTGGTCGAGTCCTTTCCGCTCACCGATACGGGCAAAATCCGCAAACTCACGCTGCTGACCCGTGCGCAGGAGCTCGCCGACACTCTGGACTGAGGGTCTTCGACGTCGCGGAATCCTATGCCCGTACGGCCCTGTGAGCGCGAGGGCAGACAGTCCTGCCCCATCCCGATCAGAACTGGTCAGGATGGTTTCGCCGCGTCTCCGGCACGTCACGGGCAGCCGTGCGGGGGAGGTGGTCTGTGCGCCGGGCGAAGTCGAACGATGTGACCCTTGACACAACCTGAATCTGGGTTCAATATTGGGACTTGAATCAGAATTCGAGTACAGGAGTCCGGATGACAGCACCAACAGAGGCGTCAGACATTGTGCACGCGAGGGCGACCAGGAAAGTTTTCCTGCGACTGGTGCCCCTGCTCATGGCGGCCTACTTCATGGCCTTCGTCGACCGGACCAACGTCGGTCTGGCCAAGAACGCGCTGGAAATCGATGCAGGGATCAACGCAGCTGCGTACGGGCTCGGTGCGGGTCTGTTCTTCATCACGTACGCGTTCCTCGAGGTGCCGAGCAACCTGATCCTGCACAGGATCGGGGCCAAGGTGTGGATCAGCCGCATCGCTGTCACCTGGGGCCTCATCACCATCGCGATGATGTTCATCTCGAGCCCCATGACCTTCTACATCCTGCGTCTACTGTTGGGCGCGGCCGAGGCTGGTCTCTACCCCGGAATCATGTACCTCATCACCACCTGGTTCGCGCAGAAGGATCGCGCCACGGCTGTAGGCCTCATTCTCACGGCCTCATCCGTCGCGTTCATCGTCGCCAACCCCATCGGTGGTGCACTCATGAAAATGGACGGCATCGCGGGTCTGCACGGCTGGCAGTGGCTCTTCATACTCGAAGGCATCCCGACTGTGATCCTCGGCGTCATCCTGTACATCACGCTGCCCGATTCGCCGGAGAAGGCACCATGGCTCGAACCAGAGGAGGCGCGCGAACTGACTCGCCGCGCCGTCGGGAACGAGGTCGAGGAGTCGAACCCGGGCGCAATCGTCCGTACTGCGATGTCCAAGCCGTTCCTGCTGGCCATCGCGGGCATCTACTTCATCAACCAGATTGCGACCTACGGCGTCATTTTCTTCGTCCCCTCGATCGTCGAGGCGATGAATGTGACCGACAGCTTCATGATCGGACTCATCTCGGGCGTCGTCGGCATCGGTGCCGTCATCGGCGTGGTGTTCATCCCCCGTGTACTCAAGCGCAATCCCGGCACGGAGGTGCGGCTCATCGGCATCACGACCGCGGCCGTGATCGTCCTGGCGTTGCTGTTCATCTTGGTCGGGAATCCGGTGACCAAGATGCTCATCCTCAGCGCGGCCATGCTCTTCATCGTGGGGGTTCAGCCTCTCTACTGGTCCGTCCTCATGGCTCGCCTGGGGGGAGTCGCCGCCGCTGCCGGACTGGCTTTCGTCAACACCATCGGACTCACCGGTGCCTTCGTGGGGCCGTACGCCTTCGGTCTTGCGGAGACGGCGACCGGCTCACCGTCCTCCGGACTGTGGGTAGTCGTGGGCACGACCTTCCTCGGTCTGTTGCTTGTCCCCCTGCTGAGGAAGCTGCTCGAGCGCCACGACAGTGAGAACCCGACGCAGGGAGTGGTCGAGCACAAGACGGAAGAACCCGTGGTCATACCCGGAAACGCGCTATGACCCGGTCTGATCTCGCTCCGATCAGGCTCGGTGAAGTGAATCGCCTGCCAGAGTCCGACATTGCCAGTCGGGGCCTGCTGGCAGGCGGTTCATCCACGTTCTCGTACGGCGAACCCTGACACCCCACTTGCCCGGCGATAGGGCAACAGTCCTGGGCCGTGGGTGCGATCGTCGTGGAAACCCAGGCTCGACCAGCGCCTGTATCCGCATTCAAGTACCGATTCGTCACACCTGACATCCCGAAGGAGAAAGCTATGGCGACCGTCCCGACAGTGACAGGGGATATCGACTCCGCCGATCTCGGCCGAGTGCTGGCCCACGAACACATCTTCGTGCTGGGGGAGGAGTACCGGGAGAACTACCAAGACGACTGGGACGAAGATGCCAAGGTCGCCGAGGCGGTAGCAGAACTCGGACAACTCCCCGACCTGGGAATCGACACGATCCTCGACCCGACTGTACTGGGACTGGGTCGCTACCTACCTCGAGTGCAGCGGGTAGCCGAACAGGTCGACGTCAACATCGTCGTCGCCACCGGCTTGTACACGTACAACGAGATCCCCTTCCAGTTCCACTACACGGGTCCCGGTCTCCTTTTCGACGTCCCTGAACCGCTGACGCAGCTCTTTCTTAAGGACCTGCGCGAGGGCATCGCCGACACGGGCGTGCGTGCCGGCTTCCTCAAGTGCGCCATCGAAGAGCAGGGTCTGACCCCGGGCGTCGAGCGGGCGATGCGGGCAGTCGGTGCCGCCAGCGCCGAAAGTGGTGCTCCTATCACGGTGCACACCAACCCACACACCGGCTCGGGCCTTGTGGCCCAGAGTGTGCTCGCCGAAGAGGGCGCCGACCTGTCGAAGGTCGTGATCGGCCACAGTGGGGACACCACCGACGTCGACTACCTCTGCAAGGTCGCTGACGCGGGTTCCTACCTGGGTATGGATCGGTTTGGGTTGGACGTACTCCTACCCTTCGAGGATCGGGTGGCCACGGTGTTGGAGATGCTTCGCCGCGGTTACGCCGAGCGGATGGTGCTCGCACATGATGCGGCGTGCTTCATCGACTGGTTCGACCCCGAAGCCAAGCGCCGGGTGGTCCCGCAGTGGAACTACCGGCACATTAGTGAGGACGTCATCCCCGCGCTCCTCGAGGGCGGTGCGTCACAGGACGAGATAGACACGATGCTCATCAAGAATCCGCGCGCGTACTTCGAAGGGTGATCCATTCCGCTACTGCGGTGACGCCGAGTGACTGGCGCATACGTCCAGCCCCGCCCCGCCCCGACCCAGGCGGGGCGGGGCTGGAATCTGGTAGCAGTCAGTGCGCGAAGACCGGGGGGCGCTTCTCGACGAACGCCCGGGCCGCCTCGACGTGGTCGTCGGTCAGTCCGCACTCCTTGTGTCGCGGGACCTCTCCCATCATGGACTCCGACAACGTCTGGTGCGGGGCCTCTCGCAGATTGCTCTTGATGTGCCGCAGGGTCAGTGCCGGGCCGTTGGCCAGACGGGTCGCGAGCTCTGTGGTCATCCGTGTGAGCTCATCTTCGGAGACGAGTTGGGTGAGCAGATTCAGGTCGAGACATGCTTGTCCGTCGAGGCGGGGATTCAGCAGCAGCAACTCGCGAGCACGCGCCGGGCCGACCAGCCGGTCGAGCAGCCACGCGACGCCAAAGTCGCCGGACAGTGCCACTGCGGCGAAAGCCGTCGCCATGACGGTCCGTGGTGTTCCGATTCGCAGATCGGTGGCGAGGGCCAAGCCCAGTCCGGCGCCGGCTGCAGCGCCGGGAATGGCCGCGATCGTCGGCTTGGTGAAGGCGTGCAGACGCCCGACGGTGAGTTCCTGGTGGCGCAGCTGCTCGGCGACCGCCTCGGGGTCGACCTCGGTGGCGCCGCCTCCTTCTCCGCCGTCCTCGTCGAACTGCTGGACGTCGCCACCAGCGCAGAATGCGCGTCCCGCGCCGGTGAGGACGAGAACGCGCACGGCGGGATCCTCGTCGGCGTGCGCGAGTAGTTCGCCGAGTCGCTCGATCATGGGCACCGACATCGCGTTTCGTCGGTCCGGCCGGTTGAGGGTGATGGTCGCGATTCCCTCAGTGATGTCGTAGAGGACGTGGTCGGTATCAGTCACGGGATCTCCTGGTGTCGGGGTTCGGATCGGGGCCGGGTGGAAGGGAATGGTCGGACGAAAGCGATGGTGGCGATCATCGGGAGGACGGCCAGCACGAGCATGGCCCTGGGGAAGCCGATGGCCTCACCGAGACCGCCAACCGCGGCTGCGCCCAGACTGCCGCCCAGAAGGAAGACCAAAGTCAGTAGACCGAGGGCCCCGCCACGGGTGTTCACGGGCACCGAGTCGGCCACGAGCGCGGTCATCGCGGGCTGCCCCAGGCCGAAGGCGAGCACGAGAACGAGTGTGGCAGCGATGAGGGCGACGGCGTCGACCCGGGCGGCTCCCGTGGCGGCCAGAGCTATGGCCGAGGTGGTTCCGATCGTCGCGAGAAGTTGGCTGCGCGGCGCGCCGAACCTGATGAGCATCGGGCCGGTGATGCGCGGCGCGACGATACCCAGTGCGGCGCAGGGGACGAGAAGTAGTCCGACCCGCGCCCCGGACCATCCCTCGGCGATGAGGACCGTGGGTACAGCAACCAGGATTCCGAACCACGCCGCTGGGAGGCTCACCGCGGTGAGCAGGCTCCGGCGGGCTATTCGGTCGCTGACGAGTCCGGCGGGCACGACCCCGTGCGGCCGCCAGCGCGAACGCAGGACCGCGGTGGGTCCGCAGACGAGTAGGAGCGCGCCACCTGCGGCCGCCACGATCGGGCCCAGCGTCGCTGCCTGAAGGGACATCACGGCTCCGATAGCCGCGCCCCCGATGAGGGCCACTCCGGAGGGGTCCAGCGTCGCGCCCTGCTGGCGATCTGTCGGCAGGTCGCGCCTCACGAGGGGAACGATGAGGAGGGTGAGCGCCGGAATGGCGACGACCGGCCGCCAGCCGAAGGGGTCGACGAGCAGGGCCCCGGCCACCGGACCGAGTGCGTTGATGGTCGCTCCGATGCCTGAGTACGTCGCCATGGCGCGCGCTCTCGAGTCGCCCGAGAACAGCGCTTGGACTGCGGCGATGGTCAGCGCCGGGACGGCTGCAGCTCCCAGTCCCTGCAGGGACCGTGTAGCGATGAGGGCGGGTAGAGAATCGACGAGCGCGCCCGCGCAGGCCGCGGTGACCATGATCGACATTCCTACTAGAAGGGGCAGCCGGATGCCGAAAAAGTCGCCCAGGCGTCCGAAGAGCGCGCTGCCCACTGCGAGGGCCAGCGAGTAGCAACTGACGACGAGAGCGGCACGGCCGGCCGTGAGGTTGAGATCGTTCGCGATCGCCGGCAGGGCGACAGCGACCGCGGCACTTCCGAGGCCGGTCACGCCGAAGAGCACGGCGATGGCCCAGGCGAGCGTCCCGCGGTGCGGTGCCGGCGGCGGGCTGGCGCTGGAGATGGTCACTCCTCAGGCGAGGCGGCAAGGACTTGAAGGTGAATCAGGGTTCAAGTATACCTGTAGCCAGACCAACCGTGAAGGAGCCCCGCTATGACGTCGATGTCCCCGGTGACGGCCCCGTCCGACGAGCGCCGTGTGCGGGCAATTCTGATCGACTACGGGGGAGTGCTCACAGCTCCGCTGGGTTCAGCCTTCCGTGGAATCGCCGCCGACGCGGGACTCGAACCGAGTCAGGTGATTGGCGTCCTCGGCACCCATGAAGGGGCACGCTGTGCGCTAGTGGAGCACGAGGTGGGACAGCTGGATGATGAGGGTTTCGAGGATGCGTTCGCGGCAGCCCTAGTCGAGGCAGGGGGAAAGGTCGAGGCGCGGGGGCTGCTGGCCAGCCTGGGCGCCCACCTCGAGCTGGACCTGCCGATGATCGACATGGTCCGCCGGATCCGTGCTGCAGGCGTACCGGTGGCGCTCGTCTCCAACTCCCTCGGTCAAGATTGTTATTCCCGCATCGACCTCGACGAACTCTTCGATGTCAGTGTGATCTCCGCTCAGGTGGGTGTACGTAAACCATCACGCGAGATCTACCGCATCGCGTGTTCTCGGCTCGGTGTCGCACCGGATGAGTGTCTGCTCGTCGACGACCTCGAGCACAACCTCGTCGGTGCTGCCCGTCTGGGAATCACCGGCGTCCTCCACCGAACCGCCGAGGAGACGATCGGCGTCGTTCGCGACCTCTTGCACCTTCCTGCCCCATCCGTCGCCGGCGAGTAGCCGGCACGCCATCAGAAAAGGACCACCACGATGTTTGAACTCAGCGAACGCGGACAGGACTACCGCGACCGTCTCCTCACCTTCATGGAAGAGCACGTCTATCCCGCGGAAAGCGTCTACCACGAGCAGATGCGTGCATCAAACGATGCGAACCACCAGCCGCAGGTGCTCGAGGACCTCAAGGCCGAGGCTCGTAGCCAGGGCCTGTGGAATCTGTTCCACCCGCATCCGGAGTGGGGACCGGGCCTGACCAACCTCGAGTACGCGCACCTCGCCGAGATCACCGGCCGCAGCCTCGAGATCGCACCCGAGGCCATCAACTGCAACGCCCCGGACACCGGCAACATGGAGGTGCTCACCCTCTTCGGCACCGAGGAGCACAAAGAGAAGTACCTGCGGCCGCTTCTCGCGGGCGAGATGGCCTCCGCGTTCGCCATGACCGAGCCCGCCGTCGCGAGCTCCGACGCGACCAACATCGAGACCCGCATGGAGCGCGATGGTGACGAGTACGTCATCAACGGGCGCAAGTGGTGGACGTCGAACGCCTTGCACAAGAACTGCAAGGTCATGATCGTCATGGGCAAAACCGATCCAGACGCCCCCATTCACCGGCAGCAGTCGATGATGGTGGTCCCCCTCGACACCCCGGGGGTGAAGATCGAACGCGGTCTCCCGGTCTTCGGGTACATGGATCGGGAAGGTCATGCGGAGGTGACGTTCACCGATGTGCGCGTGCCCCGCTCCGCTCTTCTCGCCGGCGAGGGGGATGGCTTCATGATCTCCCAGGCACGACTCGGCCCGGGTCGTATCCATCACTGCATGCGAGCGATCGGTGTGGCCGAGCGTGCTCTGGACCTGATGATCGACCGCGCACAGTCGCGGGTGACGTTCGGCGAGCCGGTGGCGAACCGGGCCAACATCATGGATTGGGTCGCCGAATCGCGCATCGAGATCGAGATGGCCCGCCTGCTCACCCTGAAGGCGGCACACATGATGGACACCGTCGGCAACAAGGTGGCGCGCACGGAGATCGCCGCGATCAAGGTCGCGGCCCCAGCTGTCGCGTTGAAGGTCATCGACCGCGCCATCCAGGTGCATGGCGGTGGCGGCGTGAGCGACGACTTCCCTCTCGCGCTCTGGTACGCCCATATGCGCACCCTGCGTCTTGCCGATGGTCCGGACGAGGTGCACAAGATGACCATCGCGCGACGCGAGTACCGTCGCCGCGATCCCGAGTGGGGGCGGAACAAGTGATCGAGGGCATCGACACGGAGGCGATGACGGAGTGGCTCGCCGAGCGAGTGGAGGTCGAGCAGCCGTTGACCTACGAACGTGTGGGTTTGGGTCAGTCCAACCTGACCTACCTGGCGACGGACGTCAGGGGCCACCGGTTGGTGTTACGCCGTCCACCGATGGGCGAGATCCTCGCCTCCGCGCATGATGTCGCGCGGGAGCACCGGATTCTCGCGGCTCTCCAGAGCACGCGAGTGCCCTTGCCTGTCGTCCACGGATTGTGCGAGGACCCGGCGGTCGCCGACCGTCCGGTACTCGTCGTGTCCTTCGTCGACGGGCTCGTGCTCGATGATCGAGCAGATGCGGAGCGGCTCTCCCCGGCTGCTCGGCACGCCGTGGGGCTGTCTCTGGCGGAGACCCTGGCACGCATTCACGCTGTCGATCTGGAGGAAGTCGGTCTCGCCGACCTCGCGAGCCGCAAGCCCTACGCCGCGCGGCAGCTGCGTCGGTGGGCTGGTCAATGGGAGCTGTCCCGCACCCGTGAGCTGGGCGAACTGGATCGGTTGACGACCCGTTTGCACGGGCTCGAACCGGCGCCCGGCGAAGTCGCACTCGTCCACGGCGACAGTCACCTCCGCAACATCATCATCGACCCGGATGACGCGCAGGTGCGCGCGATCCTCGACTGGGAGCTTGCCACCCTCGGCGACCCGCTCGCCGACCTCGGCACCTTGCTGGCCTACTGGCCCCAAGAGGGAGACCTGCCGACGATGCGCTTCGACGCCTCGACCGTGCCGGGCTTCGCAACACGGACCGAGCTGGTCGAGCACTACGCCGAGGTGTCAGGACGTGACGTTTCGGACTTGCCCTTCTGGCATGGTCTCGGACTGTGGAAGCTCGCGATCATTCTCGAGGGGGTTCGTCGGCGCCAGCTCGACGATCCGCGCAACCTCACGGCGATGGGTCAGATCCCGGCGGAGGCGGTCGATGAGCTCGTCGCCTGCGCTCATGCGGTGCTCGATGAGGCAGGGGAGATGTGATCTACGAGAGGGTCGTTCCCGGCTCGGGAAGCTGAGCCCGGTTGAGGCGAGGGCCTCCGGTTGAAGGAGCGGACCCGTGCGGTTCGCCGCTCCACCATCCGGAGGTTCTCGCACCGGCCACTGCCGTCCCGTGGCCGCTCGACTGCACTACCCTTGGGCCCATGATCACCGCAATCGTCTTCGTCCACGCCGAGACGGCGCGGATCCCCGAGGTCGCCTCCGCCATCGCCGAGATCGACGGCGTGTCAGAGGTGTACTCCGTCACCGGCACCATCGACCTCATCGTGCTGGTCCGGGCGCGGCGCAACGAGGAGATCGCCGACATCGTCTCCGACCGCCTCAACAAGGTCCCCGGCGTGCTGGACACCGAGACGCACATCGCGTTCCGCACCCAGTCCAAACATGACCTCGAGGCCGCGTTCTCGATCGGTTACGAGGACTGACCGCTCCTCTGCTGCAGACGGGCGAGCCGGCGTGCCCGGCGCCGCGCGCGCTGCAGCTCGGCGAGCAGGTCGGGGCCACTCCACCGACGGCGGTTTTCGCCGTCGGCCTCCGCCTCGCGCACCAGCTCCACCATCCGCTCGCAGGCCGGCGCCGACAGTCCGAGCTGACGGGCCATCTTCACGACCTTGCCCTGCAGGACGTCGATCTCGGTGGGCCGGCCGCGCAGCAGGTCGTCGTTCATGGACGAGGTGCCGTCGGCGTCGACCCGCATCACGGCCCGCCCGAGTCGGCGGAACAGCGGGGTGGGCAGGCGCATCACGATCGGGAGGGCGCCGGCGGGCACGGCGAGCGGCACCCGGGGCACCACGCCGGCCGCGGTGAACACCCGGTTCGCCTCGGCCTGGCACAGGGCTACGCAACACCGCAGGTCGCGGTCGAGCAGCTCGGTGCGCAGCGGCAGGCCGGAGAGGGCCTGGACGGCGTTGTTGAGGTTCATGAGGATCTTGCCGTGCAGGACGGCCTGGATGTCGTCGGTGGGACGCAGCGGCAGGCCGGCCTCGGCGGCCGTGCGCAGCAGTGGGGTGAGCCGCGGGTGCTCGGCGATCCGGATCTCACCGGTGGACGTGCGGCGGTAGGTGGCGGGTCCGGTGCGGGCGACGTTGAACGGCACGACGCCGGCGATCACCGGCGCGGAGTCGACGCCTTCGCGGATGAGGTCGGCGGAGTGCAGCCCGTTCTGCAGACCGACCACGAGGGTGGTGGGTCGCAGGAGCGGTGCGAACTCCGCGGTGGCGGTGGCGGTCTGCCCGGCTTTGGTGCACATCAGCACGACATCGGTGCGGCGGACCGAGTCCGGGGTGGTGGCCAGGGTGAGCATGTCCGCGGGGACGTGCAGGCGACCGCCCTCGTTGCCGCCCGCCTCCACGGTGAGGCCCAGTTCGCGGATGGGGTCGAGGACGTGGGGTCGCCCGACGAGGGTCACGTCGGCGTGGCGGGCGAGTCGGCCGCCGAGGTAGCAGCCGACCACGCCCGCGCCGATCACGGTGATCCGCAGTGGGCGATCGGGGCTGGTCATGGTGGTGGAGACGTTACGGCACGCACGGCCGCGCGGCAGGCGTTCGCCGTACGTGACCGTGCCGGGAAGTGCGAGGGGAGTGGTGCGGGCGCGCGAGGGGAGTGGGGCGGGCGTCAGCGGCGCCGGGGCCGCAGGACGACCTCGGTGGGGTGGGCGTCCGGAGTGGACTCCAACGCGTGCCGGACGGCGGTGGCCACGGAGTCGGCGCTGAGGTAGGCGCCGGGGTCGTAGGTGCCGCCCTCCGCCGCGACGATCGCGCGCTGCATGTCCGTGTCGACGCGGCCGGGGTGGATCGATGTGACGCGTAGGTCGGGTTCTTCGCCGCGGAGGGTGTCGGTGACGGCGCGCAGCGCGAACTTGGAGGCGCTGTAGGAGCCCCAGCCGGGCTTGGCGGTGGTCCCCGCGCCGGAGTTGACGACGACGAGGTGTCCGCCTGCCGCGCGCAGCGCCGGGAGCAGTGCCCGGGTCAGCTCGACCACGGCCAGCACGTTGACCTCGAACGCCCGGCGCCACTGCTCGGCGTCGGTGTGTTCGATCCGGCCGAGATCGGCGACCCCGGCACAGTGGACGAGCCCGTCGAGCGTGCTGAGGCCGTCGGCGACGCAGGCGACCCCGTCGGCGGTGGTGAGGTCGGCCTCGACGATCTCGACGGACCGGCCGTCGTCCGGGTGTGCGGAGCGACAGTCGGCGGCGACGGCCCGCAGCGCGTCGGCGTCGCGGCCCACCAGGACCAGTTCGTGGCTGCCGGCCAGGGCGCGGGCGGTCGCCGCCCCGATCCCGCGGGAGGCGCCGGTGATGACGACTGTGCTCATGCCCGCCGAGGCTAGTCGGGCGGGGCGGGGGAGTGGGCCGCGCGGGGTCAGGTGGCGCCCGTGCGTCGGGTGCGGCGGGCCCGGCTGGGCGGGCCAGGTGAGGTCAGGCAGGTCCGGCGGTGCCGGCGTCGAAGGCGTCGAGCAGGGCGTTGAAGGCGGGTACCGCCGCCGACAGCAGCTCGCGGTGCTCGCCGGTCAGCCGGCCCAGGTGCTCGGCGAAGTCGCGGTCGCGGTCGGCCACCACCTGCTCGATGCGCGCTCGGCCCAGGTCCGTCAACCGCACGCAGACGCCACGCCGGTCGGACTCGTCGGGCTCGCGCTCGACGTACCCCATGGCCTCGATGACGCTCACCGAGTTGCTGATGGTCGGCACCCGCACGTTCTCGAGCCGGGCGAGGTCCGTCATGCGTAGCCGCCCGTGGCAGGCCAGGGTGTGCAGTATCGACGTCTGCGCTCTACTCAGCGCGTACTGGGTGCTCTGCCGGCGGACCAGCAGGTCCAGCCGGAGAAGGATGGGCCGGAACTGTTCGGCGAGACCCAGAGCGGGCCCGACCTCACCGGTGTCCGGTTCCCTCGTCGTCGTCGTCATGACCCCAGCCCCCTCGAGACCGGCTCCCCCCCGGGAGCCTCGCGGCACCGAATGTAAGCCCTTCCTCTCCCGTCGTGGGGCGTCACGTCGAGACACTGGTGGAGCGGCGTGTGATGATGGACACTCAGGGCATGGGTTTGTATCACCAGATCACCGGATCCGGACCGACCATCGTCCTCATCCACGGCGTCTGTCACCGCGCGCACGCCTGGGATGCCGTGGTGCCGTTGCTCGCCGACCGGTTCCGCGTGGTCGTCGTCGACCTGCCCGGACACGGACGCTCCGCCGACCTGCCGGACGTCGGGGACGTGCTCGACCACTTCGTCGGTGAGCTCGTCGACCTGCTCGAGGCGGTCGTCCCGGCCGGCGAGCGGCCGCACATCGCCGGCAACTCCCTCGGCGGCTTCCTCGCGTTGGAACTCGGCGCGCGCGGGATGGCCAGCAGCGTCACCGCGCTCTCACCCGCCGGGTTCTTCCGCTCGCACGCCGAGTGGCGCTATACGATCACCGTCTTCCGCAACCTCCGACGCGCGGCGGGCAGACTCGGGCGGCACATCCCCGCCCTCACCGAGCGGGCCGCCGGACGAGCGGTCATGATGGCGGTGTTCTGCGCCCGCCCGTGGCGGTACCCCGCCGAGGCCGCCGCGATCGACAGCGAGGCGATCGTGTCCAACACCGTGCTGGACCGGGCCGACCGCCGGACCTTCCTGTTCTCCGCGCCCGTCGACGAGAACCTGCCCATCACCATCCGTTGGGGCCGGTTCGACATGGTCCTGCCGGTCGGTCAGATCAAGCTCGCCACGCGGCTGTTCCCACAGGCGAAGGTGGAGATCACCGCCGACGGGCACGTGCCGATGTCCGACGACCCCGAGGGCGTGGCCGCCTCGATCGCGGCCTGCGCCGAGCGCGGACTGGCGTACGCGGGCGCGCCTCGGCCCGCCGAGAAGAGGATCTCGCCTGTATCGACCTAGTGAAATGGTGCGAAAAGCTCTTCTCGACGGGGCCTCAGGCTCAGCTGCGATCCGCGCCCGAGCGGGGTCAGCGGCCGAGCGAGCCCGTCGGCAGCGACCCCGAGCCCAGCGACCCCGAGCCCAGCGACCCCGAGCCGAGCGAGCCCGTGCCGCCGGAGAAGCCGTCGCGCCAGGCCACGACCGTCGACGGGCGGGGCTGGGAGTCACCGCCGTCGGGCCAGTGCGAGGCCGGGTTCTCGATCGACGCGCCGTCCATCTCGCCCGGGTGCTGGACGTTGACGATCGCGCGATCGTTGAACACCAGCGGACCGCAGGTCTCCGCACCGATCGGGACGGTGAGGAACAGCTTGGTCTCACCGCGGTCCGGACCCTCGGTGGCCACCGAGTACAGGCCGTCGTTGAAGCCGAGCGCGTTGCCGTCGGTGGACACCCACAGCCCGCCGGCGGGGTCGAACGCGACGTTGTCCGGGCAGGAGATGGGGCTGACCTTGGACTTGTCGAAGCCACCGAAGTACGAATCGGCCTCGGCGGGATCACCACAGACGAGCAGCAGGTTCCAGCCGAATCCGGTGCCCTCGTGGTCGTCGGTGATCTCCACGACCTGGCCGTGCTTGTTGTTGTGTCGCGGGTTGGCCTCGTCGGCGGCGGGCTGGCCCGCGGTGCCGCGGCGCGAGTTGTTGGTCAGCGCCATGTAGACCTTCCCGGTGGTCGGGCTGGGCTCGACGTCCTCGGGCCGGTCCATCTTGGTGGCGCCGACCGCGTCCCCGGCCATCCGGGTGTGCACGGCGACCTGCTCGGGGGTCATCCCGTCCACGTGGGAGACGGCCCTGCCGTCGGCGTTCACGGTCATGAGGGGGATCCACGTGCCGGTGCCGTCGAACGCGCCGTCGGACGGCAGGGCGCCCGAGCCGTCGATCTCCGAGGCGGGCGAGTTGCCGGAGAACGTCGCGACGTAGAGGGTGCCCTCGTCGAGGATCCGCATGTTCTGGGCCCGCGCGGACCGCGTGTTGCCGGGGACGATGCGGCGGCTGGAGACGAACTTGTAGAGGTAGTCGAAGCGCTCGTCGTCGCCGGAGTAGGCCACCACGGTCCCGCCGGGGGTGACGTGGATGCTGGCGCCCTCGTGCTTGAACCGGCCCATCGCCGAGTGCTTGACCGGGGTCGAGTGGGGATCCCACGGGTCGACCTCGACGACGTACCCGAAGCGGTTGACCTCGTTGGGTTCGGCGGCCAGGTCGAAGCGCTCGTCGAACCGCTCCCACTTGCGTCCCGACGGCGAGGCGCTGATGCCGTAGCGGCGCAGCTGCTCGAGGCGGTCGACGTCGGTGATCGTCCCGGAGGTGCCGAAGTACTGGTTGAAGTTCTCCTCGCCCGAGAGCACGGTGCCCCACGGGGTGTGCCCGCCAGCGCAGTTGTTCAGCGTCCCCAGCACCCGAGTGCCGGTGGGGTCGGCGGTGGTCCGGGTGAGGGGGCCGACGGCGGGGCCGCGCAGCTCGAACGGGGTGGTGGCGGTGATGCGCCGGTTGTACGAGCCCATGACGGGGTCGAGACCGCCGTCGCCCGGGCGGCTGGCGAGCTCCACGACGGTGAGGCCGTGGGCGGCCCACGCGATCTCGACCTGCTCGCGCGTGGGGTTCGCGGAGTCGTACCCGCGGAACATGGTGGGTTCCGTCGTGTACTCGTGGTTGACGGTGAGCAGGTAGCGGCCGTCGCGGTCGTCCATCGGGAACATCACGGCGAGGTCGCAGTTGTAGCCGTACTGCATGGCCTGTGCGGCCGCGGTCTGGTTCTCGAAGTCGAATTCCGGGGCGCCGGGCAACACGGGATCGCCCCAGCGGATCACGACGTCGCTGGAGTAGCCCTCGGGGACGGTGACGGCGTCGGCCTTGTTGGGCGCGACCGGGGTGAAGCCGGTGTCGATCGTGGTGCCGCCGGTCGAGCCGGTGGCCCCGAGCGAAGTGGTCGCGCCGGAACCCTGCGCGGCGGCCGTCGCGGGCAGGGCCTGCGCGGCCCCCGCCGCCAGCGCCACGACGCCCGCGGCCTTGAGCGCCCCGCGGCGGCTGATCTCGGTGGCGATGTCGCCGAAGTAGGCGTTATCGGTGGTGTTGGGCACCGGGGCGGCGCACTGGTCTCCACACTTGTACACACATGTTACGTGCTGGCGGTTGGAGATCCCTGGAGTGGCGATCGGAAGCAGGCGGCGGACGGACATTCGAGTCTCCCTGAAGACATCTACGGCTCATCGGACGCTGTGACGCTAGGTGCGCAGAACCACCGGACGAACGCGCCCGGTGAACGTCCGGATGAACTGTGGGCGCAGTGTCGGTGAACTCCGGCGCGGGCCGCTACAGTCGTCGTGTTCACCCTCTATCTCGGATCGTCCGGCACGTTCCTGCCGGTGAAGGGAAAGACCCGCTCATGGCCTCGGTGACCTTCGAGAACGTGTCAATCATCTATCCCGGGGCCGCGCGGCGCAGCGTGGACCGCCTGGACCTGGAGATCGCCGACGGCGAGTTCCTCGTCCTGGTCGGGCCCTCCGGTTGCGGCAAGTCGACCACCCTGCGCGCGCTCGCCGGCCTCGAGGACGTGGCCGCCGGACGCATCCTCATCGGCGACAGGGACGTCACCGGGACCGAACCCAAGGACCGGGACATCGCGATGGTGTTCCAGAACTACGCGCTGTACCCGCACTACACGGTCCGCGAGAACATGGGCTTCGCGCTCAAGTTGGCCAAGGCGAGCAAGCAGGAGATCGCCGAGCGGGTGCGGACCGCCGCGGAGATGCTCGACCTGGTGCCGTACCTGGACCGCAAGCCCAAGGAGCTCTCCGGTGGCCAGCGGCAGCGTGTGGCGATGGGCCGGGCGATCGTGCGCAATCCGCAGGTCTTCCTCATGGACGAACCGCTGTCGAACCTCGACGCCAAGCTCCGTGTGGCGACGCGTGCGCAGATCGCCAAGCTGCAGCGGGATCTGCGCACCACGATGATCTACGTGACCCACGACCAGGTCGAGGCCATGACGATGGGCGACCGTGTCGCGGTGCTCAAGGACGGCGTGCTCCAGCAGGTCGACACTCCGCGCGAGCTGTACAACAACCCGGTCAACGCGTTCGTCGCCGGTTTCATCGGCTCGCCGTCGATGAACCTCTTCGAGGCGCCGGTGGCCGACGGCCGGGTGGACCTCGAGGGGTTCCGCGAACCGGTGCCGGCCGGGTCGGGTCCGCGGGTCACGGTGGGCGTGCGGCCCGAGCACCTGCGGATCGCCGAGGACGGCCACGGGTTGGAGGTGACGGTCGTACTGGTGGAGGAGCTCGGAGCGGACAGCTACCTGCACTGCTCGACCGCCGAGGGCAACCCGGTGGTGTACCGCGCCGGGTCCGGCGGGGGCGCGCGCAAAGGCGACACCGTGTACCTCGAGGCGCTCGACGGCGAGGTGCGCTTCTTCGAGGTGGAGGGCGGCGACCGACTCCGCTGAACCGTCACGCGCCGCAACATCTGTTGTTGTTACAGTTAACGCCGTGACCTCGCCTGTGTGAACCCCACCTGACGGCGGTGAGCGAGCGGCCCGGCCGATGATCGCCTTGGTTCCGCCGGACCACCGTCGTGTGGGTTACGCTCAGCAGGTCCTCAGTGAGATTCGCGTCACAGCCGACGTCGATCAGCTGCCCGTCGGCGCGCGCCGACGGGAGTCGAGACACGACAGTAGGAGAGAGCGCATGGCCGTTCACGGCAGGTTCCTCAAGGCGGCGACGGCCGCCTCCATCGTCGCGGTGGTCGCCGCGGGTTGTTCCTCCGGCGGCGGGGAGGACAGCGAACAGGCGAGCTCCGGCACCTCCGGCGTCGGCCCCATCACCTTCGCGATGGGTAGCAACGACACGGACAAGCTGCGTCCCGTCATCGAACAGTGGAACGCGGAGAACCCCGACCAGGAGGTCACCCTCCACGAGCTCCCCGCCGAGCAGGACGGTCAGCGCGACACCCTCGTGCAGTCGCTGCAGACGGAGAGCGGCGAGTACGACGTGTTCGCGCTCGACGTCACCGACACCGCGTACTTCGCCGCCAACGGCTGGCTCCAGCCGATCGAGGGTGAGACCGAGGTCGACACCAGCGGACTGATCGAGGCCGCCGTCGACTCGGCGACCTACAACGACACGCTCTACGCGGTGCCGCAGAACACCAACGCGCAGCTGCTGTACTACCGCACCGACCTCCAGCCGGAGGCCCCCGCCAACTGGGGCGAGCTCGTCGAGTCCTGCGGCGCGGCCGTGGAGGCCGCCATCGACTGCGTCAACCTGCAGCTCAAGCAGTACGAGGGCCTGACCGTCGCGGCCACGCAGTTCATCCACAGCTGGGGCGGCAGGATCGTCGGCGATGACGGCCAGACCCCGGAGCTGGACAGCGAGGAGACCCGCGCCGGCCTGACAGCCCTGGTCGACGCCTACAAGAACGACGTGGTCGCCATGAAGTCCGACAGCTTCACGGAGGAGCAGACCGCGCAGGCCTTCCTGGGCGGCCGCACCATGTACGCCTACAACTGGCCGTACATGTACGACTCGGGTCAGACCGACCCGACCTCGGAGGTCGTGGACAAGTTCGACGTCGCGCCGATCCTCGGCCCGGACGGCCCGGGTAAGTCCGTCCTCGGCGGCTACAACAACGGCATCAACGTCTACTCCGAGAACAAGGCCACGGCCACGGCGTTCCTCGAGTTCCTCATCTCCGAGGACGTCCAGATGGGCTTCGCGCAGGAGTCCTTCCCGCCCGTCCTATCCTCGATCTACGACGACGCCGCGCTGCAGGAGCAGTTCCCGTACATGGAGGCCCTCAAGGCCGCCCTGGACAACGCCGAGCCGCGCCCGGTCTCACCGTTCTACCCGGCGCTGTCGAAGGCCATTCAGGACAACACCTTCGCGGCCCTGAAGGGAGAGAAGACCGTCGAGCAGGCGCTCACCGACATGAGCGCCGCGATCGAACAGGCTCAGTGACGGACCCTCTCTGAATGACGGCCGGTGGGCCCCGGGTGCCATCCCGGGGCCCAGCGGTCTCCCTGACAGGGTGTGGCGCACCCGGCGAGGAAGCGGCGAGATGACGACGAGCGAGACGCCCCAGGCTCCGCTGGTGGCGAAGAAGTTCGACTGGCGACCGGTGTGGATGGTGGGCCCCGCGCTGATCATCCTCGCGGTGGTGATCGGCTACCCGATCGTCCGCGCGGTGTACCTGTCCTTCATGGCCGACCGCGGCCTCGACCCCGCCACGGGCATGTTCACCTCCGGCGGGTTCGCCGGTTTCCAGCACTACCTCTACTGGCTCACGCAGGCCTGCCCGGCCCCGGGCGGCGGCACCGTCACCTGCCCCGACGGCGTCTCGGCCACCGACTTCTGGCCCGCCATGGGCAACACCCTGTTCTTCACGGTCACCACCGTCTCGCTCGAGACCGTGCTCGGCTTCGCCATGGCCGTCGTCATGGGCAAGAGCATCTGGGGCCGATCCCTCCTGCGGGCCGCGGTGCTCGTCCCCTGGGCGATCCCCACCGCCGTCACCGCCAAACTCTGGGCGTTCATCTTCGACCCCAACGGCATCGCCAACACGATCCTCGGCACGAACATCGCCTGGACCACCGACCCCTTCTACGCCCGTGTTGCCATCATCGTGGCCGACGTGTGGAAGACCGCGCCGTTCATGGCCCTGCTCATCCTGGCCGGACTGCAGATGATCCCCGGTGACGTCTACGAGGCGGCCCGCGTCGACGGCGCCTCCCGGTGGCAGCAGTTCATCCGCATCACCCTGCCGCTGGTCCGGCCCGCGCTCATGGTCGCGATCCTGTTCCGCACGCTCGACGCGCTGCGCATGTACGACCTGCCCGTCATCCTGGTCTCGGCGAACTCCAACTCGCCCACCGCGACCGTGTCCATGCTGGTGGTCAACGAGATGCGGATGGGCAACTTCAACAGCGCCTCCGCGATCTCGACACTCGTGTTCCTGCTGGTCTTCGCCGTCGCGTACATCATGGTGAAGTTCCTCGGCGCGAACGTCGTGGAAGATCGCACTGGAAAAAAGGAGGAGATCCGGTGAGCCACCGAGTGTCTGACCACAGCACCTCGCCGGCCACGCCGACGACCCCCTCGTCGTCGTCGACCTCCGGCCCCCACCGACGCCCCGACGACCGGGACCTCAAGCCCCCGCGCAAGCCTCTCGGCCGCACCGCGGGCACCTACGTCGGCGCGCTGCTCATCCTCATCTGGGGGCTCGCGCCCTTCTACTGGATGCTCGTCACGGCCTTCCGCGACAACCGGTTCGTGTTCTCCGCGAGCCCGCTGCCCTCGAACATCACGCTGGACAACTTCCGCGAGGCACTGTCCACGGACGGCGGCAACAACTTCCTGGGCGCGATCATCAACTCGGTGATCATCAGCTCCGTCACCACCGCGCTCGCCCTGACCTTCGGCGTGTTCACCGCGTACGCGCTCGCCCGGGTCGATTTCCGCGGCAAGTTCTTCGTCACCGGACTCATCCTCGCCGCGTCGATGTTCCCCGGGGTCGCCTTGGTCACACCGCTGTTCCAGCTGTTCACCGACATCGGCTGGATCGGCACGTACCAGGCGCTCATCATCCCCAACATCTCGTTCGCGCTGCCGCTCACGATCTACACCCTGACATCGTTCTTCAACGACCTGCCGTGGGAGCTCGAGGAGGCCGCCCGCGTCGACGGCGCCACCCGCGGTCAGGCGTTCATCAAGATCATCCTTCCGCTCGCGGCGCCAGCCCTGTTCACCACGGCGATCCTTGCGTTCATCATCACCTGGAACGAGTTCATCCTCTCGCAGCAGTTGTCCACCACCGGGACCGAGCCCGTCACCGTGGCGATCGCCCGCTTCTCCGGTGTCAACCCCTACATCCCGCCGCACGCGGCGATCATGGCCGCCGGCGCGCTCGTCACCGTACCTCTGGTGATCATGGTGCTGCTCTTTCAGCGACGGATCATCTCCGGCCTCACCGCCGGCGGTCTCAAGAGCTGATCGGCATGGGGCGCAGGGACAGCGCCGGTCGGTCCGATGGCCCCGACCGGGTGGTGCGGGGGCGTAGCGGCGGCGACGCGCTGGCCTCGCGCCAGCGGCTGGAGGTGATTGGCGGGTTCGTCGCGTTCTTCACCGCGCTCGCGCTGGTCAACGCGGTGGGCCTGATCCTCACCGGGCGCCCGTCGATCTTCGCCTCGCTGGTCCTGGTGCTCATGCTGGTCATCTCGTGGTTCACCTTCCGCACGTGGCGGCGGGTCGACAGGGCGGTCCGGGCGAGCTGAGGGGCGTGCCCGGCCCTCCGGGTGCAGCGCGTCGGCCATCTGTCGGGCCTCGTCAGGGGTGCTGGGGCCGCCGATCTCCGTGGATCGTTCGATCTCGGCCGGGTCGCGCCCGTCGTCCGCGCAGTGCCGTGCGAGCACCTCGGACCCATGGCGGTACGTCTCCACGTCGACGAACGAGTGCCAGGTGTCGGCGTGGCGCGCCACATGCCGAAGGGTCTTCTTCTCGTTCCGGTCGGGAGTTTCCTTGGGCCGGTACCGAGATCCGCCCCGGTCCACTAGTGTGGCCCACATCACTGACTCTGCATCAAATATATGTGATCTGAACCGGGGAGACGCACATGACCACCACCGAGCCCGACAAGACGGGACCCTCCTTCGCGAGCCTGGACCCCCGCGACGGAACCGTCCTCGCCGAGTATCCGATCGCGGGGCCCGAGGAGGTCGGCCTGGCCGTGGAGCGGGCGCGGGCCGCCGCGCGCTGGTGGCGCGGCCAGGGCCCGCGGGGTCGCCGGGCGTGGCTGCTGGAGTACAAGCGTGCCATCTCCTCCCGCGCCCAGGAATTGGCGTCGCTGATCTCCGCTGAGACCGGCAAGCCGGACGAGGACGCGACGCTGGAGGTGATGCTCGCCGTCAGCCATCTGGAGTGGGCGGCCAAGAACGCGGACAAGGTGCTGCGTCGACGCGCGGTCTCGGCCGGGTTGCTCATGGCGAACCAGGCCGCGTACGTCGAGTACCAGCCCTACGGGGTGGTCGGGGCCATCGGTCCGTGGAACTACCCGGTGTTCACCCCGATGGGCACCCTGTCCTACGCGATGGCTGCCGGCAACGCGGTCGTGTTCAAGCCGAGCGAGCTCACCCCGGGTGTCGGGGTGTGGCTCGCCGAGGTGTGGGATTCGCTCGGGGCGTCCCAGCCGCTGATCCAGACGATCACCGGCGACGGCTCGACGGGTAACGCCCTGTGCAGGGCGGGGGTCGACAAGCTGGCCTTCACCGGTTCCGCCGCGACGGGTCGTAAGGTCATGGCCGCGTGCGCGGAGACACTGACGCCTGTCGTCATCGAGGGGGGCGGCAAAGACGCGCTGTTGGTGGACAGGGACGCCGATCTCGATGCGGCCGCAGACCAGGCGGTGTTCGGCGCGATGGGCAACGCCGGTCAGACCTGCGCTGGCGTCGAGCGGATCTACGTCCACGAGGACGTCAAGGACGCGTTCGTCGGCAAGTTCACCGCCAGGGTCCGCGCGCTGACGCCCGGCAGCTCGATCACCTCGAGCTACGGGCCCATGACGCTACCGGCGCAGGTCGACATCATCCGCCGGCACGTCGAGGATGCGATATCCCGCGGTGGCAAGGCCGTCGTCGGCGGCGAGGACTCGGTGGGCGAGAAGATCGTCGAGCCGGTGGTGCTGGTCGACGTTCCGGAGGATTCGAGCGCGGTCACCGAGGAGACCTTCGGCCCCACCGTCGTCATCAACCCGGTGGCGGACCTGGAGGAGGGCGTGGAGAAGGCCAATGCCACCAGCTACGGGCTGGGCGGGTCGATCTTCACCGGCGACCGCAGGCGTGGCCTGGCGCTGGCCGAGAAGCTCGATGTGGGAATGGTGTCGATCAACTCGTTCCTCGCCTTTGCCGGCATCCCCGCTCTACCGTTCGGCGGTTCCGGGGACTCGGGCTTCGGCCGCATCCACGGTGCCGACGGTCTGCGTGAGTTCGCGCGTCCCAAGGCCATCACCGCGCAGAAGTTCTCGGCGCCCCTGAACCTCATGACCATGACGCGCAAGCCGCGCGACATCAAGATCGTCAAATGGATGCTGGCCAATGTCCAGGGAAAGCTGTGAGGTGACATGACCGCCACCGCTCCGGGAAAGACGGGGGAGACGACGACGACGAGGACTTCGGGCCCGAACCGGCCCGCGCTACCCGGGGTGTTCGGAACCATCCCTGCCGAGCTCATCGTGGACGCGGCGGTCGAGCACCCGCTCACGGCGCGGGTCCCGCTCACGCCCGGCCGGTGGTTCTGGCGCGATCTCATCGCGACGTTGGACCCGGTGGCGGACGCGGCGGAGATCCACCGCATCACCGCGACGTACGAGTTCCCGTGGGACTACCAGCGCGCTCTGGAGTTGGCGCTGTACAGGACCTACTGCATCCCGTCGGTGTCGGCTGTGTTGGAGGAGGCGGGCAACTTTCGCGACCACCCGCAGAAGCGGTACGACGACACGGCGCTGCTCATGGTGGAGCTCGTCGAGCACGGGTACGACTCGCCGCGGGGCAAGGAGGCGTTGCGGGTGATCAACCGCCAGCACGCCCGGTACGACATCACGAACGATGACATGCTCTACGTGCTGTCGACGTTCATCTACGAACCGCTGGAGTGGATCGATGCGAACGGGTGGCGACGGCTGCACCCGCATGAGCGCCTGGCCGCGTTCCACTTCTACCGGGGGGTGGGTCAGCGGATGAAGATCGCCGACATCCCCGAGGACATCGGGGAGTTCCGGCGCTGGCGGGACGATTACGAGTCACGTGCCATGCGGTACGCCCCGACCAACGAGCTGATCGGCACGTACACCCTGGACCTCATGTGTTCCTGGTATCCCCGGGCGGTCCGGCCGGTGGTGCGCCGGGTGGTGCTGTCGCTGATCGACGACGACATGACCCGCGCCTTCGGGTTCCCGTGGCAGCCGCCGGTGCTCCGTGAGGCCGCGTACGGGGCACTGCGGGCGCGGTCGAAGATCGTCCGGTGGATGCCGGTGCGTCGCCGGGAACTGGGCGCGCGCGGGACCGAGAACCGGACGTACCCCGGCTACCCGGATGGTTACCGGCCGGCGGACCTGGGGGCGTGCCCCATCCGGCCGCGGGACCGCACGTTGATCGAGGCGAAGGAGTCGAGTCGATGACCGCCACCGGACGCGACGCGATCAGGGTCGACCACGACGACCCGGGCGTGGTGACGATCAGTATCAACCGGCCCGATCGGATGAACGCGCTCGACCACTCCACCGTGACGGCCCTGGTCGAGATCATCACGGAGTACGGTGCCGATCCGGCCACCCGGGCCATCGTCCTGGCGGGAGAGGGCGGGGCGTTCACGACCGGTGCCGATCTGCAGGCGATGAGAGAAGCGGGGGAGGACGCGCCCACCCCCGACGCGACGATGGATCGTGCGGCCGCCCTGGTCCGCGCGGTGCTCACCACGCAGGTGCCGGTGATCGCGGCGGTCACCGGGCCCGCGGCCGGCGTGGGAGTCTCGCTGGCGCTGGCCTCCGACCTCGTGCTCATGTCCGAGGACGCCTACCTGCTGTTCGCGTTCACCAATATCGGTCTCATGCCCGACGGAGGCGCCAGCGTGCTGCTGCCGGCGGCCGTCGGGCGGTCGATCGCCTCGCGGATGCTCCTGCGTGGCGATGCGGTCTCCGCGTCGGAGGCGCGCGACGTCGGACTCGCCCTGGAGATCCACCCGTCATCGGACCTCCGGCCGGCTGCCGCCAAGCTCGCCCGCCGGCTCGCCCGCGGGCCGCGTCGGGCTCTCGAACTGACCAAACGCGCCGTCGCCGGAGCCACCCTGGCCGAACTCGACGCCGCATTGGCCCGCGAGCACGAGGGCCAGCGTGAATTGCTGACCTCAGCCGACTTCGCCGAGGGCGTGTCCTCGATCCTCGAGAAACGCCGCCCGAACTTCTCCTGACCCGCGTTCCTCCCTCACCCCTCAGAAAGGTCGAGATGATGACCACTGTCGCGGACCCCACCACAACGGATCCCATCGCCGAACTCCATGCCGCACGGCGCAACACCTGGAACACGTGGGTCGCCACCCATGCCGAGATGAAGCCGGACGCCGAAGCGTTGCGGTTTCTCGGCCAGGCCACCACATGGAGGCAGCTGCACGAGCGCAGTGGCCGCTTCGCCGACGCGTTGGCCCGCCGCGGCGTGGGCAGGGGCGATCGGGTCATGCTCATCACCCTCAATAACCCCGAGTTCGTCGAAGCCATTCTCGGGATCAACGAACTGGGTGCGATCGCGGTGCCGGTGAATTTCCGACTCACCCCGGGCGAGCTCGCCTACCTGGTCAGTGACTGCGCGCCGAAGGTCGTCATCACCGACGCGGTGCTCGCCCCGCTCGTGGGCGCGATCCGCACCCAGGGCGAGGAGCCGGGGGAGCACATCGTCATCGGCGGCGAGTCCGCTGCGGAAGACCAGACCACGTATGCCGACGCGCTCGCGGAGGAGGGTGCGAGGCATGATCCGGTGGACGTCCCCGAGGACTCGACCGCCCTCATCATGTACACGTCCGGCACCACGGGCCGGCCCAAGGGGGCGATGCTCTCCTACGAGAACCTCACCGCCCAGTCACTGACCTGCATCCGGGTGTTCCGCCTCTTCGACGAGGAAGGGCGTTCCCTGTGCGCAGCGCCGATGTTCCACATCGCGGCGCTCGGAGCGATCGCCCCCAGCCTGCAGCTCGGCGGTGTGACGGTCGTCCACCCCTTGCAGGCCTTCGACCCCGCGGCGGTCCTGGACACCCTCGAGGCCGAACGCATCACGAGTGTCTTCCTCGTGCCCGTGCAGTGGCAGGCCGTCTGCGCCGAACAGCGGGCCCGGCCGCGGAGCCTGGTGTTGCGCAACATCTCGTGGGGGGCGGCCCCCTCGACGGACACCATCCTGCGGGCCATGGCGGAGACGTTCCCGGACGCGTTGAACTGCGCGGTGTTCGGTCAAACCGAGATGAGTCCCATCACGTGCGCCCTCGACGGCGACGACGCGATCCGCAAACTGGGCTCGGTGGGCAAGGTCATCCCCACCCTCCAGGCCAGGGTGATCGACCCGTTCGGTGAGCCGGTGGGGCCCGGCGAGGTGGGGGAGATCGTCTACCGCGGTCCGACCACCATGTCCGGGTACTGGAACAAGCCGAAGGAGACCGCGGACGCCTTCGAGGGCGGCTGGTTCCACTCCGGGGACCTGGTGCGGATGGACGAGGAGGGTTTCGTCTACGTGGTCGACCGCAAGAAGGACATGATCATTTCCGGTGGTGAGAACATCTACTGCGCGGAGGTGGAGAACGTCATCGCCGGCCATCCGCGGATCCGAGAGGTCGCGGTGATCGGACGCAAGGACGAGAAGTGGGGCGAGGTTCCCGTGGCGGTGGTCGCGCTGAACGAGCAGGACGACGCCGTCGACATCAGCCTGGAGGAGCTCACCGAGTGGCTGCGGGACAAGCTCGCCGGCTTCAAGCTGCCCAAGCATCTGGTGCACGTGGACGAATTGCCGCGCAACGCCAGCGGCAAGGTGGTCAAGGGCGCGCTCCGCGCCGAGCACGGCACCGTGGGCGTCTGACCGGAGGGTTCAGGCGTCCGCGGAGTCCCCGCCCCTCGACTCGTCCCACACGCCCGCCCGCTCGAGATGGTCCACGAGCAGGCGGGCGCCCCTGTCGAACTCCGAGTCGATCACCTCGTGGGCCGTGGCCGTGTCGCCCGCGCGTAGTGCCTCGAGCATGCGGCGGTTTTCGGCGAGGGCGGCGTCCCGCCACTGCCGATCCTCCGCGTACAGCCGGTACGGCATGTAACGGGCGGCATTGGAGAGGAAGCGGGCCAGTTTGTCCGACCGCGACGCGCGATTGATCGAGCGGTGGATCGCGTACTGGGCGCGAACCACCCCGTTCGCGTCGTCTGACGAGGCGGCCGACTCGAAATCGTCCACGAGCCGGGCGTGACGCTCCAGGGCCTCGGCGTCGAACCCGGCGATGGCACGGTCGACGATGCGCTTGGACAGTTCGGCCTGGAGCCAGAAGATGTCCTGCACGTCCTGTCGGCTCATCGGAGACACCAGATAGCCGCGCCGGGGGACGAGATCGACCAGTCCCTCGCCCCGCAGCGTCAGCAGCGCCTCGCGAACAGGGGTGACGCTGACCCCGAGTGTTGCAGCCGTCTCATCGAGCCGGATGAAGTCGCCGGGTCGGAGCTCGCCACTCATGATGAGGGTCCGGACGTGATCGGCGACCTCCTCCGACAGCTGTGGACGCTGAGCGAGTCGCGTGGGGGCCAAGTCCGCCACCTCACTTCCCGATACGAAGCGCTCGCCACGGGGCGGCCGCAGCGCAAATCAGATATATCCGTAGCGTGTCACAGTACCCGCCCGACGATGCGCTCGTGGCACAGCAGTGATTCACGTGAAACATCGCTGATCGCCGGACCCGCGGAGTGATCGCACCGACGACCGGGGAATTTTCACCACGCACGATCCGGCCGGGTGAGACTGGGTGCATGACCGACTCCGCCGGCCCCGCCGTCCACCCCGAGATCCGCCCCGCCGTCCGCACCGAGCGTCGCGACCACGTGCTGCTCGCGATCCTCGACCGTCCCGAGGCCCGCAATGCCGTCAACGGAGAGATGAGCACCCTGCTCGGGCGTGCACTACACGAGGCCGACACCGACCCGGAGGTCCGGGCGGTGGTCATCACCGGCGCGGGCGAGCAGTCGTTCTGCGCGGGCGCGGACCTCAAGGCCATCGCCCGCGGCGAGGACATCTTCCCCGCCGAGAACCGCGAGTGGGGCTTCGCCGGGATGATGCAGCAGTACGTGTCGGTCCCGGTGATCGCCGCCGTCAACGGCACCGCCCTGGGCGGGGGCTGCGAGATCGCGTTGGCCTGCGACCTCGTGGTGGCGGCCGAGCACGCCGTCTTCGGCCTGCCCGAGGTCAAGCGCGGGCTCATCGCGGCCGCCGGCGGCGCGTTCCGACTGCCCGCCCAGCTGCCGCACCGCGTGGCGATGGAGATGCTCCTCACCGGCGAGCCGATCTCCGCCGACCGCGCCCTCGATCTCCACCTGGTCAACCGCGTCGTGCCCGCCGACAGCCTGCTCGACGAGGCGCTCGAGCTGGCCGCGGTGATCGCCGCCAACGCCCCGCTGGCCGTGCAGGGCACCAAGCGCGTCGCGCTCGGTATCACCGACGGGGCGCGGCCCTCGGAGGCGTTCAGGTGGACGGTCAACGACACCGAGATGATCACGGTCATGACCTCGGAGGACGCGGCGGAGGGCCCGCGGGCGTTCGCCGAGAAGCGGGCCCCCGTGTGGAGGGCGCGCTGAGGCGTCATACTCGGCCGCACCGGGTGTGCGCCGGACGGAGCGGTGTTACCGTCTCTTCATGAGCCCCACCGGCCGGACGATCGTGATCGAGGAGGACCTCCACGTCCTCGACGCCGCCACCCGCGAGCTCACGCCCCGGGCCGGGGAACTCATCGCCCGGCTGCCCGCGCACCACGAGGCGGTCGAGGCGGAGAGCTCGGTGGTGCGATCGTGCACCCCGGAGATGACCTCGGCCGCCGGGCTCCGCGGCGAGATGCGCCGTCTGCGCGGAGACCTCCGCGACGCCGGGGAGAAGGCGGGGTTAGCGGTCGTCGCCGCCGGCGCCCTGCCGCTCGGTCCCCCGACCTCCTCCCTCGAGGACGAGACCGTGCGGTTCCGTCGGCTGCTCGCCGACTACGAGTTCCTCGTCCGCGACCAGGTCTACTGCAGCACCGGCGTACGCGTGGGGGTCACCGATCGCGACCGGGCGGTGCAGGTGGCCTGCCGGACCTCCGCGCACCTGCCGGCGTTCCTGGCGCTCACCGCGAGCTCGCCGTTCCTGCGGGACGGATCGGATTCCGGTCACGCCAGCTACCGCTCCACGGCCGCGTCGCGGTGGCCGACCATCGCGCCGGTGGCGGGGGTCTGCTCGGCGGAGGAGTACGACGCGTTGGTAGACGGCCTGGTGGCCAGCGGCGTGGTCTCGGACGCGTCGATGGTGCGCTTCGGTGTCCAGCCCGGGAGGGACGGCCGGACGGTCGAGTTGACGGCGTGCGACTCGAGCCCGATCGCGGACACCGCCGTCCTCGTGGCCGTGCTGTTCCGGGCCCTGGTGGAGCGGGAGTCGGCCGCCCTCGACCGGGGCGCGCAGGTCGGTTCGCCCGCCGACGTGTCGCTACGGGCGGCGATGTGGCGCGCGGCGAGGTCCGGACTCGAGGGCGACCTGGTGGACCCGGGGACCGCTCGGCCACGCCCCGCGGCCGACGTCCTCACCGACCTCGTGACCTCCCTCGCGGACGAGCTGAGCGCGGCCGGTGACCTCGACCTGGTCCGCGAGCTGCTGGACGACGCCCTGTACAACGGCAGTAGCGCCTACCGGCAGCGGCAGGTGCTGAGGCGCCGGACCCGCCCGGTCGACGTGGTGGACCTCCTCGTCGCGGAAACCTCAGGCAGCACCGGCACCCGGTCGCCGATGTCGGCGACCCGCGGCCGACTCTTCGGCGGTTACGTGCCGCTCGACGCCCTCGACCCGGATCCGAGCTGGGACGAGGCGTTCGGCGCCGACGGGGAGCCGCGCCCCGAGTACGAACGCGTCATCGAGCGGCTCGAGCGGGTGGGGACGGTGCGGCTGCGGGCGCGGCAGATCCGGGCCGAACAGGAGGCCGCCGTCGCCGGGGTGACGTTCCGGGTCACCGGGGAGGACCGGCCCCACGTCTTCCCGATGGACTTCCTGCCCCGGATCGTCACATCCGAGGTGTGGGAGCGGCTGGCCGCGGGAGTCGAGCAGCGCGCCAGGGCGTTGGACGCGTTCCTCAACGACGTCTACGGCGACCAGGCGATCGTCGCGGCCGGTCGACTCGCCCCGGAGGCACTGGACCGCGCACCCGGGTACCGCAGCACCGGGCGGGTGATGAGACCGGGCCGGATCCGCGCCCACATCAGCGGCGTCGACCTGGTGTGTGCTGATGACGGCCGGTGGCTCGTCCTGGAGGACAACGTCCGGGTGCCCTCGGGCATAGCGTTCTCCCACGCCCACCGTGAGATGACCACGACGCTGTTCGGTGACCTGATGGAGGGCTACGACCTCTACTCGCCCGACGAGGCGTTCCCCATGATCAGGCGGACGCTCGAGGCGACCGCGCCGCCCGCGGCGGGGGACGACCCCGCCGTGGTGATGCTCTCGTCCGGACCCACGGATTCCGCGTGGTTCGAACACCGCCTCATCGCCGAACGCGCCGGCCTCCCGCTGGTCACCCCGGACGCCGTCGCGTTCGTCGACGGCGTCCTGCACCGCCGCGACCGGGGCGGGCTGCACCGGATCGACGTGGTCTACGCGCGCATCGACGAGGACATGCTGCTGTCTTCGCCCGGCTTCGACGGTGTGCCGCTGCGCGACGGGCTCCTCGAGGCCCTGTTCGCGGGCCGGCTCACCGTCGCCAACGCTCTGGGGAACGGGGTGGCCGACGACAAGGCGATCTACGCCGCGGTACCGGAGATGATCGACTTCTACCTCGGCGAGTCCCCGATCCTCGACCAGGTCCCCACGTTCCTCTGCGCGGACCGGACCCAGCGGGACCACGTGCTCGACCGGCTGGCCGAGATGGTGGTCAAGCCGATCGACGGCTACGGCGGGGCGGGCATCACGATCGGGCCCGAGTGCACCGAGGCCGAGCTCGCCGAGCGACGCGAGGACCTGCTCGCCCGACCGGAGCGGTACATCGCCCAGGACGTGGTGTCTTTGTCGACACTGCCGACGTTCGACGGCCGCGAGATGCAGCGGCGTCACGTGGACCTGCGGGCGTTCGCGCACCTGCGCCGTGAGGGCGGCCGGACCACCGCACACGCGGTCCCGGCGGCGCTGACGCGGGTGGCACCCGGAGGGTCGATGATCGTCAACTCCTCCCGGGGCGGCGGGGGCAAGGACACGTGGTTCCTGCGCCTGCCCGCGCGAGCAGAAGGTGACCCGCGGTGATCAGTCGCCGCCCGCGCGCGGATGCACGCCCCGACGGGCTCCCTTAGCGTGGGAACAATGACCCAGCGACAACGATGGATCAGGGTCGAGGAGGAGCTCCACCTCGTCGACCTCCGTACCCGACGGCCGGTGCGCCGCGCGCCCGAGGTGCTCGCCACCCTGGCCGACAGCGCCGACTCCGCCGACAGCGCCACCCTCGCCGACTCCGCCGACTCCGCCACCCTGGCCGACTCCGCCGGCGCCGCTGACGGCGGCGCGAGCCCCGTGTCGTCCGCACACCACGGCGCCCTCCTGGTGTCGGAGGCGGGCGCGCACACGCGGATCGACGACCTCGCCGAGGCGATCCGGCGTAACCGCCGGATCCTCGGCGAGGCGGCGGAGAAGTCACACGCGGGCATCGTGGCGGCGGGCTCGCTGGCCTCTCCGGGCGTCGAGTTCGACCCGGGCCCCGGTGACTTCCACCCTGGCCCCGGCCGGGAGGCGCAGACCCGCGCGGCCGCCCGTTTCTCCGTGGTGGTCGAGGTCGCCGACGCCGACGAGGCCCAGTACGTCGCGCGGCGGGCGGTCGCGGTGGCCCCCACGCTGCTGGCCATGAGTGCGAGTTCGCCCTACTGGGCCGACGGCTCCGACTCCGGTTACGCCTCCACCCGCACATTCGAGGCCCGCTGGTCGCCCGCCCACGTCACCGCGTTCGCCACCGACACCGCCGAGGGCCTGCTCGCCGCGGAGGACGAACTCGTCGGCACCGGTGTCGTGCCGGGCCGGGAGGCGCTCGAGATCGACATCCGCCCGTCCCGGGACGGCGCCGGGGTGGAATTCCGGGCGTGCGACTCCTGCAGCACCGTGGACACCCTCGTCGTCGTCGCCGCCCTGTTCCGCGCGGTCGTCGACACCCTCGTGGCCGAGCGCGCCGACGGTGAGAGCCGCTGGGACGACCCCTCCCCGGCCGTGTTGGACGCGGCGTTCTGGCGCGCGGCGAGGTCCGGCCTCGAGGGGGACCTCGTGGACGCGGTCTCCGGGACACCCCGGCCCGCCACCGAGGTGCTCGTGGACCTGGTCGCCGACCTCGAGTCCCACATCGAGGCCACCGGCGAGGCCGACCTCGTGCGCGACCTCCTCGACGGGGTCCGCGCGACCGGCACCTCGGCCGCCCGGCAGCGCGCCGCGCACCGACGGCGCGGTCGGCGCGGCGACGTGGTGTCCGTGCTGCTCGCCGAGACCTCGGGCCGGCTGCGGCCGCGCGCGATCTCCGACGACCGCGGCATGCGCTCGATGCTGGCCGCGTACTCGCCGCTCGGCGAGGCCGTCACCGAGGACGTCCACGACGAGGCGATCACCGCCGACGGCGCGCCGCGACCCGAGTACGTGGACGTGCTCAAGGCCGTCTCCGACCTCGGCCCCGAGACGCTGCGTGACCGCAAGGCCGGCGTCGACGACCGCCTGCGCGACCTCGGCATCACGCTCAAGGTGTACGGCCACGACGAGCCGCAGGTCTTCCCGCTGGACGCCGTGCCGCGCATCGTGCCCGCTGACAAGTGGAGCCGCATCTCGGCGGGACTCGAGCAGCGCGCCCGCGCGATGGAGATGTTCCTCCAGGACATCTACGGTCCGAGCGAGATCACACGCGCGGGTGTCGTGCCGCCCGAGGCGCTCGAACGTGCGCCGGGCTTTCGGCCCACCGGACGGGCGGTGCCCGAGGGCGTGCTGCACGCGCCGGTGTGCGGAGCCGACCTGGTCTCGACGGGGCCGGGCGAGTGGATCGTCCTCGAGGACAACCTGCGCATGCCCGGTGGCCTGGCCATGGCCGTCGCGCTGCGCGACCGGATCACCGAGGGGTACCCCGAGTTCGGCGCGCGCTCCGAGGTGCACGACCCGCGCGCGGGTCTGGAGCTGCTGGGGAAGACGTTGCGCGCGGCCGCGCCGGAGGGTGTGGACGATCCGCGGATCGCCGTGGTGGTCGCCGAGGACGAGCTGGAGGCCTTCGACCTCATCCACGCCGCCGAGGCGGTGGACGCCGTGGTGGTGACCCCGGACCGCCTGGTGTGTTCGGACGGGAAGGTCTATGGCGACGACGACGAGGGCCGCCACCCCATCGACGTCCTCTACGTCCGTATGGACGAGGAGATGTTCCTGTCGTCGGACGGCGCGGACGGTGTGCGCCTGCGGCGTGGGCTGCTCGGCGCGATGGCCGAGGGGGCCGTGGCCGTGGTGAACGCGCCGGGCAACGGGGCGGCCGACGACAAGGCCATATACGCGCGGGTCCCGCAGATCATCGACTTCTACCTGGGCGAGAAGCCGCTGATCGGCCAGGTCGAGACCTATCTCTGCTCCGACCCCGAGCAGCGGCGCGAGGTGCTGGACCGGCTCGGCGAGCTGGTGGTCAAGCCCATCGACGGCTACGGCGGGTCCGGCATCACGGTGGGCCCGGAGTGCTCGCCGCGGGAGCTCGACGAGCGGCGTGACGAACTGCGCCGCGGCGGTGCGCGGTTCGTGGCGCAGGAGGTGCAGTCGCTGTCCACGCTGCCGACGTTCGACGGGCACGAACTGCAGCGTCGCCACGTGGACATGCGGGCGTTCGTCATGCTCAGCCGCGACGCGGCGGGGCAGATCGTCGCCGAGGCCCCGCCGGTCGCGATGACACGCGTCGCACCTGCGGGCACAATGGTCGTCAACGCCTCCAGCGGAGGGGGCGGGAAGGACACCTGGATCCACCGTGCCTGATATCACCGAGGTCACCGAGGAGAGAGAGTCCCTCGATGTCGCCGGGTCGCCCGAAGACGCGGTCGGCGGCCCGGGGTACATCCGTCACACGTCGTCGCCGTGCCTGTCGCCCGACGGATCGATGCTCGCGTGCGTGGTCACCGAACGGACAGGGTACCCGCGGGCGGTGCAACGGCCGCTCGGCCCGGAGCGCGACGTCGTCCTGCCCATCGACGGCCCCGTCCGCAAGGTCGCGTACTCGCCCAACGGCAAGTGGCTGGCCTGCGAGGTCGCGCCGGACGGCGGTGAGCGTGAGCGCATCTTCCTGGTCACCACCGACCCCGAGGACCACAGCGCCCACGCCGTGGACACGTGGGGTAACGCGACCGTGCAGATCGTGTGCTGGGACGGCGAGTTGCTCGCCGTGACGGCGTTCGACTCCGAGGGGGTCGCCGAGGGGCGGCTCGTGGACCCGGAGTCGGGGGAGAGCACGGTCGTGGACCGCCGGATGGGCGGCGCGCTCGTCCACGCCCGCGACGAGGCGGCGCTGTTCCGGGTGGGCGCCCGCGGCATGCGCGAGCTTCTGCGGATCGTCCCCGACGGCCGGTGGTGGCCCCTGCTGCCCGTCGACACGGGGTCCACGACCGACGCCGGCGTCATCCTCGACGCCGGTGGGCCCGATCGGCCGATGCGCATGGTGGTCCGCAGCGACCACTCGTCGGACCGGACGGGACTGCTCGCCGTGGAGGCCGGCGAGGACGGGACCGAGTCGTGGAAACTGGCCTACCGCGAGGATGCCGATCTCGACACCGTCGAGGTGAGTCTGGACCGGTCGACGGCCGTGCTGCTGTGGAACGTTCGCGGCGGGCTCTCCGAGCTGGAGGTCCTCGACATCACGTCGGAGCGGCCGCGCGTGATCGCACGGCCGCCCCTGCCCGACGTGGTGGCCTCGTCACCGACGATCACCGCCGACGGCCGGCTCCTCGCGGTGATGGTCGAGAGCCTCGACGAGCCGCCCCGCGTGGTGATGTACGACGTCGAGGGCCGCAGGTGGACCGGTCGTGGCCCCCACAAGCCGGACCCGGCTCCCGAGCTGGTGGAGTTCACCGCCCGCGACGGACTCGAGATGACCGGTTGGCTCTACCGCGCCGCGCCGGAGGGTGAGCCCGCGCCCACCGTGGTGTACCTGCACGGCGGCCCGGAGGGGCAGTCGCGCCCGGGGTACAACGACGTCGCCCGCCGACTGCTCGACATCGGGGTGACGTGCTTCGCGCCCAACGTCCGCGGCTCGACCGGGTTCGGGCGGTTCTTCAGCCACGCCGACGACCGCTACGGTCGCTTCGCGGGGATCGACGACGTCGAGGACGCGTTGTTGCACCTCGTCGACGAGGGCATCGCCGACCCGGACCGCGTGGTCGTGGCCGGGCGTTCCTACGGCGGGTACCTCGTCAACGCCACCCTCGTCCGGCACGCCGGTCGCTGGTGCGGCGGGATCGCGGCATGCGGGATGAGCGATCTACGGACCTTCTACCGCGACACCGAACCGTGGGTCGCGGCGGCCGCCTACCCCAAGTACGGCAATCCTCTTCAGGAGCGGGAGCTGCTCAGAGAGGTCTCGCCCCTGCGCCGGTTCCACCGGGTGGATGTGCCGATGCTGTTCGTCCACGGCGCGAACGACACCAACGTCCCGCCCAGCGAGACCGAGCAGGCGGCCGAGGCGTTGCGCAGCCGGGATGTACCGGTGGACGTGCTGATCTTCGAGGACGAAGGTCATGAATTCGTGAAGTTGGCCAACCGGCAGCTGCTCGGCGACCGGGTGGTCCAGTTCTGTCAGGAGGTGTTCGGTGTTCGGACGCGGAAAGACCGAGAATAAGACCGAGAAGCAGGACCCCAGCGGTCTCGAGGAGCGCCTGGTGCGGTGGCGGCGCCACATCCACGCGCATCCCGAGTTGTCGTTCGAGGAGACAGAGACCACGGTCTACATCGCCGAACAGCTGCGCGGGATGGGGCTGAAGCCGCGCGAGTTCGAGCTGGGCACGGGCCTGTGGTGTGACGTGCCGGCGGCCGACGGCGCCACCGCGAAGGACGTCGTCGCACTTCGCGCCGATATCGATGCGCTGCCGATGTCCGAGGAGTCGGGGGAGTCGTTCTCCTCCGAGGTCGAGGGAGTGAGCCACACCTGCGGCCACGACGGGCACACCGCGATGCTGCTCGGTGCGGCGGAGATGCTGGTCGCCGACCCGCCGCCGCGCCCGGTCCGCCTCATCTTCCAGCCCGCCGAGGAAACAATGCCCGGTGGCGCCAAGACCTGCGTCGAGGAGGGCGTGGTCGAGGGTGTCGACCGGATCATCGCGCTGCACTGTGACCCCCACCGCCGTGTCGGCGAGGTGGGCGTGACCGGCGGGCCGATCACCTCGTCCAACGCCAAGATCGGCGTGCACGTCCACTCGGCCGGCGGTCACACGGCGCGGCCACACGAGACGCAGGACACCGTCCACGCGCTCGCGCAGATCGTCCTGGGTCTGAACGGCGTGATCGACCGGCGTATCGATCCCCGCTCCGGGACGGTCCTGACGTGGGGTTCGATCAAGGCCGGCGGTTCGGCGCCGAACGTCATCCCGGACTCGGGCGAACTGTGGGGCACGCTCCGCAGCGCCGACCGCGACGTCTGGGCGACCGCCGAGCCGCTCGTCCGCGACGCGATCGAGCACCTGGCCGCGCTGTACGGCGTGCGGGCCGAGGTGGAGTACGTGCAGGGCGTCCCGCCCGTGGTCAACGACGACGAGTGCGCCGAACTGGCCGCCCGCGCGGTCGAGACCGTGCTCGGTCCGGAGGGCGTGGGCACGGCCGAGCAGTCCAGCGGCGGCGAGGACTTCGCCTGGTACACCGAGGAGATCCCGGGTGTGTACCTGCGGCTGGGCGTGTGGGACGGCGAGCGGGACGAGACGGACCTGCACCACCCGGGCTTCGTGCTCGACGAGCGGGCGTTGCTCCACGGGGCCCGCATTTTCAACGAGTTCGCGCGCCTCGACCGCGACGCCTGACCGCGAGGCCTCGACCGCGTTCGCCGCCGGCCGCGTTCACCGCCGGCCGCGTTCGCCGCCGGCCGGGTTCGCCGCCCCGGCAGCCCGCCCGGCCCTCCGGATCAGCCTCGACGTGCGCTACGGCAGCGCACCTGGAGGCACTTGTGCGTCCGCTGTGCCCGCGGGCCGGCCGTACCGTACATTCCAGCAGCGCATCAGGCCGCGCTTACGCTGTCCGTTCGGTTCGTGCTGGCGGATTGCCCGGTTCTAGCCGGGTTGCGCTGCCTCGCGGGACCAGTCGCGCAGCGTGGGTCAATTCGGCAGCGCATCTGGCGGTAGGTGCGCGCCCTGATTGCACGGCATCCCTTCTCGCACGCCGTGTCAGTACCCTCGCCCGGCGCCACTACGGTTGGAGGGGCAGCCCCTTCGCCGCCACGTCAGCGCACGGTGACGGCGGCGTCGCCGGCGGGGACGAGCTCGCCGATCACCGGGGCGCCCGGGATCTCGCCGGCCACCAGCAGTCCGCCGGAGGTCTGGGCGTCGGCGAGCAGCAGCAGCTCGTCCTCGCCCACCTTCGCGTCGAGGTGCGGACGCACCCAGTCGAGGTTGCGGCGCGTCCCGCCGCTGACGAACCCGTCGGCCAGTGCCCTGCGGGCCCCCTCGAGATAGGGCACGGCGGCCGAGTCGATCACGGCCGAGACCCCGCTGGCGCGGGTCATCTTGTAGAGGTGTCCGAGCAGCCCGAACCCGGTGACGTCGGTCGCGCACTCGACGCCCGCGGCCAGCGCCTGCCGTGAGGCGACGTCGTTGAGGCGGGTCATCGTCTCGATCGCCTCGACGCTCACCGCCCCGGTGTTCTTGTGCAGGCTGTTGAGCACGCCGATCCCCAGTGGCTTGGTCAGCGACAGCGGCACCCCGGCGCGTCCGGCGTCGTTGCGCAGCAGCCGCTCGGGGTCGGCGGTGCCGGTGACGGCCATGCCGTACTTGGGCTCCGGGTCGTCGACACTGTGCCCGCCGGCCACGTGGCAACCGGCGGCTCCCGCGATGTCCTGGGCACCGCGCAGCACCTCGCCGGCCATCTCGTATGGCAGGACGTCCATCGGCCAGCACAGGAGGTTGATGGCCACGATCGGGGTGCCGCCCATCGCGTAGACATCGGACAACGCGTTGGCGGCCGCGATCCGCCCCCAGTCGTAAGGGTCGTCGACGACGGGCGTGAAGAAGTCAGCAGTGCTGATCACGGCGACGCCGTCGGAGATTCGGACCGCCGCGGCGTCGTCGCCGTCGTCCAGCCCCACGATGAGCTCGGCCGCCGGGTCGCGCACCGGGGCCCCGACGAGTCCCGAGACGACGTTCTCCAGGGCCCCGGGCGGGATCTTGCAGGCGCACCCGCCTCCGTGCGCGTACGAGGTCAACCGGGCAGGGGACGAAGCGGTGTCGGTGGCCATACCCCGACCCTAACCACGCGAGCGGCCGGGCGGGCGCCCACGCGAGCGGCCGGGCGGGCGACCACGTGAGCGACCCGGCGGGTGACCACGTGAGCGACCCGGCGGGCACCCACGCGCGAGGATCGACGGGCGCGTCCGCCGCGGAACGCCTACCCTCGTGATGGCAGGGAGGCGTCCGGGCACCTGGTGGTCCCCGCGGTCTTCAAAACCGACGTGGCCGAGTATCTCGGTCAGGCGGGTTCGATTCCCGTCCGCCTCCGCCACAACCGTGCGAGAAGGGGAGCGACGATCGCCGAGCAGCCGCCCGCGGAGCCCACTCGGATCGCCGCCGGCGATCCGCGCCGTCGCATCCCGTCCACCGACGTCCTGCTCCGCGACCCACGGCTCGCCGCCGCCGTCGCCGAGCTGGGGCGCGAGTTGGTCAAGACAGAGATCCGGCGCGCGCAGCAGCGGGCCCGCTCGGGGGACCTCGACCCGGGCGGCATCGTCGACGCCGTCACCGCGGCCCTGCCGACCGCCGCGGTGACCCTGACCCGCGTCCTCAACGCCAGCGGGGTCCTCCTGCACACCAACCTCGGCCGCGCGCCTCTGTCCGAGGCCGCGGTGCGGGCGCTCGCCGAGGCGGCGGGGACCAATGACGTGGAGCTGGACCTGGCGACGGGGCGCCGTGGCAGACGGGGTCGCGGAGCGCTGGACGCCCTACGCTCGGCGGTCCCGACGGCCGGGGGCGTGCACGTGGTGAACAACGGCGCGGCCGCCCTCGCGCTGGCCGTGACGGCGCTGGGCGGCCCGGGCCGCACGGTCGTCATCGCGCGCGGCGAGATGGTCGAGATCGGGGACGGTTTCCGCCTGCCCGAGCTGCTCGAGTCCACGGGCACGCGCCTACGGGAAGTAGGCACGACCAACCGTGTGAATGCCGACGACTACGCCCGCGCGATCGATGACACCACCGCGTTCGTCCTCAAGGTGCACCCGTCGAACTTCGTGGTGAGCGGCTTCACCTCGTCCGTCCCGCCCGCCGACCTCCGCGATCTCGGCGTGCCGCTGGTCGTCGACATCGGGTCGGGTCTGCTCGCGCCGCATCCCGCGCTCCCCGACGAGCCGGACATGACCACCACACTCGCGGCGGGCGCGGACCTCGTCACCTCGAGCGGCGACAAGCTGCTCGGCGGACCGCAGGCCGGCATCCTGGCCGGCGACGCCGAGCTCGTCCACCGCCTGCGGCGCCACCCGCTCGCCCGCGCGCTGCGGGTCGACAAGCTCACGCTCGCCGCGCTCGAGGCGACGCTGCGGGGGCCGCGCCCGCACGTCGTGGTGGGGCTCGAGGCAGACCCCGTCGCGCTCATGGCGCGCGCCGAGCGCATCACCGGCCGTCTGCACGAGGCCGGGGTCGACGCGCGGGCCGTGCGGTCGGTCGCGGCCGTCGGCGGCGGCGGCGCGCCGGGCGTCGAGCTCCCCAGCGCCGCGGTGTCCCTGCCGGAGTCCTTCGCCGACGCGCTGCGTGCCGGCCGCCCCGCCGTCCTCGGGCGGGTCACCGAGGGCCGGTACCTCCTGGATCTGCGGGCGTTGCCTCCGGGTGACGACGACGAGCTCGCTGCGCTCGTGCTCCGCGTGGGGGCGCTCGCCTGATGTTCGTCGTGGCCACCGCCGGACACGTCGATCACGGCAAGTCGACGCTCGTCCGCGCGCTGACGGGCGAGGAGCCCGACCGGTGGGACGAGGAACGGCGCCGCGGACTGACGATCGACCTCGGTTACGCCTCCACCACCCTCGACGACGGCCGGACCGTCGCGTTCGTCGACGTTCCCGGGCACCGGCGGTTCGTCGCGAACATGCTCGCCGGGGTGGGGCCGGTGCCGGCGGTGATGTTCGTCGTGGCGGCCGACGACGGATGGATGCCACAGTCCGCCGAGCACCTCGACGCCCTCGCGGCTCTGCGGGTGCGGCACGGGATCCTGGTCATCACCCGCAGTGACCTGCTGGAGCCGGAGCTCGCGTTGGCGGAGGCCCGCGAGGCGCTCGCCGGCACCCCGCTCGCCGACATCCCGGCCGTGTGCGTCTCCGCGATCACCGGCGAGGGTATGGACCGACTGCGCGCCGAGCTGGCCGAGCTCGGCTCGCTCCTGCCCGAACCGGACCGCGACGCCGACGTGCGCCTGTGGGTGGACCGCTCGTTCACGATAGGCGGCGCCGGCACGGTCGTCACCGGGACCCTGCCCGCCGGCACGATCCGCGTGGGCGACTCGCTCGAGCTCGGGCCGTCGGGTCCGCGCGTCACCGTGCGCGGCCTGCAGTCGCTCGGGGACACGCGGGACGAGGTCACGGCGGTGGGGCGGGTGGCCGTCAACCTCCGCGGGATCGCCGCCGACGACGTCCCGCGGGGCAGCACCCTGGTGGCGCCGGGCCGCTGGGGGGCGATCGACACCGTCGACGTGCGGGTCGAGGGGCGGGACGACGGGCGGACCGACGCGCTGCCCGAGCAGCTCATGGTGCATCTCGGCTCCGCCGCGGTGGCCGCACGCGTCCGGCCCCTCGACGAGCGCCACGCGCGGCTGACGATCTCCGCGCCGCTGCCCATACGGATCGGGGACCGGCTGATCCTGCGCGAACCGGGCGCGGACCGGATCCCCGCGGGTGCCGTCGTCCTCGATCCCGCGCCTCCGGAGCTGCGTCGCCGCGGGGCCGCCCGCCGGCGGGCGGCCGAGCTCGCGCAGGTGCCCGAGTCGCCGGAGCTGGAGTCGGAGCTGCGTCGTCGGGGTGTCGCGCACGTCGACGACCTGCGGGCGTGGGGCGTGTCCGCCCCGCCCGTCGGTGAGGCGTACCGCGGGTGGCTCATCGACCCGGAGAGGGCGGCCGCGCTGGCCGGACGCCTGGTCGAGGCCGTCCGTGTGCACGACCGCGACGCCCCCCTCGATCCCGGCCTGCCCACGGAGGCCGCGCGTCGTGCCCTCGACCTGCCGGATGCCGCACTGCTGGGGGCGGTGCTCGCGCAGCCCGCCGCCGCTTCGCTGCGTACGGAGGGCGGTCGGGTGACGGCCGGGACGGCCGCTTTACCCGAGAAGGTCCGGTCCGCCGCGGAGCAGGTGGCCGAGCGGCTGCGGGCAGCCCCGTTCGACGCGCCGACCGCCGACGAGTTCGCCGAGCTGGGCCTCGGGCCGCGCGAGCTGGCCGCGTGCGAGCGCGCCGGGCTGCTGACCGGACTGGGCGCCGGGGTGTGGCTGGGCCCGAGCGTCTACCACGAGGCGGTGCGCCGGCTCCGTCAGCTACCGCAGCCGTTCACCCCGAGCGCGGCCCGGACGCACCTGATCTCCTCGCGGCGTGTGGTGTTGCCGCTGCTCGAGGCGCTCGCCGCACGCGGGCTCACCCGCCGTGAGGGCGACGACGGCCACGTCGTCACCTGATCCGGTCGTCAGCGGGCGCGGTCGTCGCCCACCTGCTCCGCGTACGCCTCGCCCCCGCCGCGGGCGTCCCGACGCTCACGCTGGGGGATCACCACGTACTTCGGGTCCTCCGCCGACGCCATGCCCGCGTGGAACACCGCCCACCGCGTGCACGCCGACCCGGCCGCCATCGCCAGCCCGGACACCGCGGACAGCAGTCGACTGCGCCGACCGAGGACCGCGCCCACCGCGCCGGCGCCCGTGAGGATCTGCGCCGCCCGGTGATACTTCCCGGCCCGGCCCGCGTGCAGCGGCTCCGCGGTGATCCCCATCGACCGCTGCATGATCTGATCCGCCGTGAGCTCGAGAGCCGCGCCGCCCACGGCTAGCCGACGGGCCGGCCCGGTCTCCTCGAGCGGACTGAGCAGCAGACCCACCCCGCCGGACGCGGCCGCGGCACTGCCGACGAAGACGAACGGCAGCTCCCGACGCGCGGCGCTCCAGCTCGGCAGGGACGTGTCGGTGAGCAGCACCGCCGTGTACGACGCGACCGCCGGGGCGACGAGCGCCGCGACGATGCCGGCCGGCCGCGACGCCCGGGTGATGAGCTCGGTGGGTAGCCGCCGGGCGAGCTTCTCGGGCAGCAGCGGCACGATCTCCTCACCGAGCGCCATGCCCGCGAACGGCCCATATGCCGAGAGGATCCAGGTGCCCACGCTCATCGGCGAGGTGAGCTTGAGCACCCGCAGCATGTGGTGGAACCGCTCCGGGCGCCCCAGGTCGTGGACCAGGTAATACAAGCTGCCGGTGATCCCGCCGAGCGCGACGATCCGCGCCGAACGACGCTGGTTCGGCAACCCGGCGAGGTCCGCACCGGCCGCGAGGAGCGACGAGCCACCGGCCAACCCGCCGAGGAAGAGATACGCCGCGATGTCGTACTTCCACGGGGGAGCCTTGACGATCGGCTTTCCGTAATACGAGCGGAACTCCGCGGGGGGCACCATGGCCTGCTCGCGGCCGCCCCGGCCCTTCCGGCGGGTCCGGGTGGTCTGCCCCGGGCCCCCGGGAATGCCCGCCTTGTCGTCGTCGTGCTCGGCGCGGTTCCCACCGTCGACGGCCATCAGGATCGTCCCCCCGCGGCGAACGCCGCCACGGCGCCGCCCAATAGCGTCACGGCCGCCAGCGCCGCCTGACGCCACATCGACCCCACGTGCCGTGTCGTCACCACGGGATCCGGCGGCAGCCCGTACACCTCGGGGTCGTCGAGCAGGAGGAAGAACGCGCCCGTGCCGCCCACGCCGTTGCGGGAGTCGTGGCCGTACAGCTGGGCATGGGGTTCGCCGGCCTCGACCAGCTGGTCGAGGCGACCGGCGGCGCGCTCGCGGAGCTCGTCGAGGTCACCGAACTGTATCGACTCGGTGGGGCACGCCTTGGCGCACGCCGGGGTCTGGCCCTCGGTGAGCCGGTCGTAGCAGAGCGTGCACTTCTGCGCGATACCCACCGCGGGGTCGCTCGCCGGCCCCGAGCGCCGCTCGATCACGCCGTACGGGCACGCGCTCACGCAGTACCCGCACCCGTTGCAGATGTCGCTCTGCACCACCACCGTGCCGAACTCGGTGTGCATGAGCGCACCGGTCGGGCACACGTCCACGCACGCCGCGTGGGTGCAGTGCTTGCACACGTCCGACTCCATGAGCCAGCGGAAGTCCGTGGGCTCGCCGGCGCCGGGTGAATCACCGGGCAGGGTCGGCGCCGGCATGCCCAGGTCGACGGGCGCACTCGGCGCCGGCGCGACGGACGCGTCCGCCACCCGCGCGGGCACCTCCTGCTCGATAAAGGCGACGTGTCGCCACGTGGACGCCCCCAGCGCCTGGGTGTTGTCGTAACTCATCCCGGACAGCTCGATGCCGTCCTCGGGGATGAGGTTCCACTCCTTGCACGCCACCTCGCAGGCCTTGCAGCCGATACACACGCTGGTGTCGGTGAAGAAGCCCTTGCGCGGCGGCGGATCCGAGTAGCCGTTGTCCCCGGCCGGGTCGATGTCACCGAAGAAGGACCGTCCGAGGTCGGACAGGAAGGCGGACATGGCTTTAGCTCTCCGTTCCCGGTTCGGTGGGCACGCCGGCGCGGCGACGGTACTCCTCGACGAACTCGAGCAGCGCGGGGCCACGCGGGCGGCGTCCCGCGACGATGTCACAGCTCGTCGCCTTGGTCGCGGGGATGGACACGTTGGGGTCGAGTTGCTGCGGCAACAGGTCGTTGGCCGGGTCGCCGATGCTCACGCCGTTGCCACCCCAGTGGTAGGGCAGCCCGATCTGGTGGAGTGTCCGGCCGTCGATCTGCAGCGGCGTCATCCGACGGGTCACCAGGACGCGGGCCTCGATCGCGGAACGGGCGGTCACGATCGTCGCCCACCCGCCGTTGACCAGGCCCCGCTCACGCGCGAGCTCCGGGGAGATCTCGCAGAAGAACTCCGGCTGCAGTTCGGACAGGTACGGCAGCGTCCGGCTCATGGCCCCCGCCGTGTGGTGCTCGGTCAGTCGGTAGGTGGTGAAGACGAACGGGAACACGTCCGTCCCCGGATCCCCGTGACCCGGCTGGGTCTCGTTGTACCGACCCGGCCGGATCGACCGGGCGGGGTTGGCGTCCCGGCCCGGATAGACCGGGTTGGACACGGGCGACTCCGGCGGCTCGTAGTGCGCGGGCAACGGACCGTCGGCGAGCCCGCGGGGCGCATAGAGCCACCCCACGCCGTCGTCCTGCATGATGAACGGCTGCGCGCCACTGATCGCCTCCGGGCCCACCGCCCCCGAGGGCGGGGTGTAGTCCGGTGACTTGTGGGCCTCGAAGTCGGGCACATCGTCACCCACCCACCGGCCGGCGCCGTCGTTCGCATCCGGGTCCCAGCGGATCAGCGCCTTGCGCTCACTCCACGGTCGGCCCTCCGGGTCCGCCGAGGCACGGTTGTAGAGGATGCGTCGGTTGGCCGGCCACGCCCAGCCCCACTCCGGGGCCACCGGACCCTGTTCGTGCCGCGACGTGCGCCGCGCGGCCTGGTTCACGCCGTCGGCGTAGACGCCGCAGTAGATCCAACAGCCGCACGCGGTCGACCCGTCCGGCTTGAGCTGCGTGAACGTGGACAGCGGCTCGCCGTCGGGGCCGCGGCCGTTGATCTCGGCGAGCACGGCCTCGGCGTCCGGCTCGTCCACCGTCCCGGGTTCCATCGGGTAATCCCACGTCAGGTCCAGCAGCGGCCGGTCGCGCGGATCGGTGGAGCCGGCCATCTTCTCCTTGAGACGACGCCCGAGGTGGTAGTAGAACCACAGTTCGCTTCGCGCGTCTCCCGGCGGCTCGACGGCCTGGTGCCGCCACTGCAGGAGCCGCTGCGTGTTGGTGAACGTGCCCTTCTTCTCCACGTGGTTGGCGGCGGGGAAGAAGAACACCTCGGTGCCGATGTCCTCGGTGCGCATCTCGCCGGTCTCGATCTCCGGCCCGTTCTTCCAGAAGTCGGCCGACTCGATCATGACGAGGTCGCGGACGACCAGCCAGTCGAGATTGGCCAGCCCGGCGCGCTGCATCCGCCCGTTCGCGGTGCCCACCGCCGGGTTCTCACCCACCAGGAAGTAGCCGCCGCCGCCCTCGTCGACCTGGCGCTGCACGGTCGCGGTCGAGTCGGCCTTGTCGGTGAGCTTGGGCAGATAGCCGTAGGCGAAGTCGTTGTCCTCGGTGGCCGCGTCACCCCACCACGCCTTGAGCAGGCTGACCGTGTACGAGCGCATGTTGCCCCAGAATCCCTGTGCCTCGTCGTCGGTGCCGATGTAGCTGTCCAGATCCGGTTGGCTGTGCGCGTCCGGAGTGGGCAGGTAACCGGGCAGCAGGTCGAACAGCGTGGGGATGTCGGTGGAGCCCTGGATGCTCGCGTGCCCGCGCAGCGCCATGATGCCGCCGCCGGGCCGGCCGATGTTGCCGAGCAGCAACTGCAGGATCGCGGCCGTGCGGATGTACTGCACGCCCACGGTGTGCTGGGTCCAGCCGACCGCGTAGCAGAACGCCGACGTGCGTTCCCGCCCCGAGTTCTCGGTCAGCGCCCGGGCGACGCGGTGGAAGTCCTCCGTCGCGATGCCGCAGGTGCGCTCGACCATCTCCGGGGTGTAGCGACTGAAGTGCCGCTTGAGGATCTGGAAGACGCACCGCGGGTGCTGGAGGGTCTCGTCCACGTTCGGGTCGGTGGTGGTCGCCGAAGCGCGGGCGCCGGCGGCGCCGGGGACTTCCGCGGGCTCGTCGTCCGAGTCGTCCTCGCCCGAGCCGCTCTCGTCCGGCATGTCGTTGCCGCGACCCTCGTACTGCCACGACTCGAAGTCGTACGTCCGGTCCCCGCTGTCGAACCCGGAGAACAGGCCCGCCAGGTCTTCGGTGTCGAGGAACTCCTCGCCGATGATCGTCGACGCGTTGGTGTAGGCACGAACGTACTCGTGGAAGTAGGAGTCGGTGGTCAGGACGTGGTTGATCAGCCCGCCGAGGAACGCGATGTCCGAGCCGGCGCGGATCGGCACGTGCAGGTCCGCGAGGGCGCTGGTGCGCGTGAACCGCGGGTCCACGTGGATGATGGTCGCGCCGCGCCGCTTGGCCTCCATGACCCACTGGAAACCCACGGGGTGGGCCTCGGCCATGTTGGAGCCCTGGATGACGATGCAGTCAGCGTTGGCCAGATCCTGCTGGTAGTTCGTGGCACCACCACGCCCGAACGAGGTTCCCAGACCGGGAACGGTGGAGGAGTGTCAAATTCTGGCCTGGTTCTCCACCTCGATGGCGCCGAGCGCCGTGTAGAGCTTCTTCATGAGGTAGTTCTCCTCATTGTCCAGCGTCGCCCCGCCGAGGCTGGCTAAGCCGCGGGTGCGCCGGACCGTGTCGCCCTTGTCGTCCGTGTCCTCCCAGAACTCTTCCCGCGACGCCAGGACGCGCTCGGCGACCATGTCCATCGCCGTCTCGAGGTCCAGTTCCTCCCACTCTGTGGCGTACGGCTTGCGGTGGAGGACCGTGGTGATGCGCCCGGGGTTGGTCACGAGCTGCTTGCTCGCGGATCCCTTTGGGCACAGGCGACCGCGCGAGATGGGGCTATCGTCATCCCCCTCGATCTGGACGACCTCGCCGTCGGAGACGTAGACGTCTTGGCCGCACCCGACCGCGCAGAACGGGCAGACGCTCTTGACCACCTTGTCGGCCGTCTTCGTACGAGGGGTGATCTCCAGCGAGCGGCGCGAACGGGTGGCGCTGCCGCGGCCGAGCAGGTCGGACCCGGCCAGCTGGCGCAACACGGGCCAGTTGAGCGGCGAGCCGTACCTCGCCAGCTCGGGCCCGGACCCCCCCCGGGGCCGATCCGGCCCGGACTGCTGGTTCTCCGTCTCCGACATGCCACCTCCCGTACTCGCGTACGTGCCCCATGTAACGCGAGCCCCCCGGGCCCCGCAACCGGAGCACCGTCGGACCCGCCCGGTCGCGGGCGGGCGGTGACCGACCATTCCCCGGAACGCCGCCGACCTGCATCATGGTGGCGTGGACGAGCAGACTCAGACCGATACCGGGGCGTTCGCGACCGTGGGACTCATGGCCGACCCCGGAGTGCCCCGCCGGGTCGCGGTGGCGATCGCGGACGACCTCGCCGAGGACCTCGGCCGTGAACTCGGTGGACGCTGGCGGGTGGAGGTCGACCAGGAGACCCTCCCGCTGGGGCCGGAGGGAGAGATCCGGCTCACCGATCACGCCCCCCGCTTGCTGCAGCAGCACGGGTGGGACTTCGTGATCTATCTGACGGACCTGGCGACCCACCCCGACGGTGTGCCGGTGTTGTACGACGTCAGCCGCTCGACCGCGGCCGCCCTGGTGTGCGTGCCGGTGCTGGGTGTGTTCCGCGTGCGGTCGAAGGTCCGCGAGCTGGCGCTCCGGCTGGTGCGTTCGGGGACCCACCGCGACGGAATGGGTGTGCCCGGCACCGACGACCTGCCCCCGGCGCACCGGCGTGGGCTCGTCAACAAGGCCCGCCTGCTCGCGGGCATGGTGCACAACAACCGGCCCGCCCGGATGGTAACGGCCCTGTCCGGCGTCGTGGCCGCCGGCGCGGGCACGGGCGCCTTCGGCATCTTCTACGGCAGCATCGCCGCGCTGTCGGTGGAGCTGCACGCGCTCAGATTGCTGCTCATCAGCGTGATGGGGGTTCTCACGCTGGTCGCGTGGCTCATCCTGCGCAACGGGCTCTGGACCCGGCGGAACGACGAGTTCACCCCGGGCAACCGCAGAATGGACAACGCGGCCACGGTGCTGACCGTGGGGGTCGGCGTGGGCATCATGTTCGTCGCCCTCCTGGCGGCGATGTTCGTCCTGGCGCTCACAGTGATGGACGCTGACTACCTGGGGACGCAGCTCGGTCGCCCCACGGTCCTGCTCGACTACGTCCACCTGGCGTGGTTGTCCAGCTGCCTGGGCGCCTTCGCCGGCGCCCTGGGATCGAACTTCGACGACGAGAACGTGGTGCGCGAGGCCACCTACAGCCTGCGGTGGCACGAGCGCCGCAAGATGTTCGACAGCTACCAGAGCCGTGAGGGCGACCCCGACGAGCAGCAGGAGCAGCAGCGGATCGAGCGCGAGCATGACGACGACGACAACGACGACGCCGACGGCGACGCCGACAACGCCGCCCGCGGCCGCGGTGAGGAGAGCCACGGCGAGCAGGGCCGCGGCGAGCACCCCGGTGGCGACACGGCCGCCGGCGGTGACGAGCGCCGAGAGGTCGACGACGACAGGGCCTCGGACCGAGGGGGCGTCATCGCAGACGGCGACTCCGAGTCCTCTCGGCAGGTGGAGGATGGCCGGTCGAGAGGGTAGACAAGGGGCATGACCGCCGCACCCGCCGACCTCGCTCCCGTGAACGACGCCACGTCGACCGCGCCTCCGCTGCCCCGCGCGTGCGGGCCGCTGTCGGATGCGGCGACCGAGGCTCTGTCGACCGGGCGCACGGACCGGCTTCCGGCGGTCCCGGCCGAGGTCGAGCCGTTGGGCCGCGACCTGCAGCTGACGCTCTACACGTTGTACGAGCTGCACTACCGGGGCTTTGACGGCGTCGATGCCGAACTCGAGTGGGACCCGGAGATCCTGCGGATGCGTCGGGACCTCGAGCGGGTGTTCCTCGCGCACCTGCGTGGCGCGGTCGAGCCGGGCGACGACCCGGTGGCCGAGATGGACGCGATGTCGGTCGAGGCCACTTCCGGCACCGGCCAGTCGTGGTACTTCAAGGACGAGGGCACGTGGGATCAGATCCGCGAGTACATCGCCCACCGCTCGCTGTACCACCTCAAGGAGGGTGACCCGCACGCGTTCGCGATCCCGCGGCTGCAGGGTCAGGCCAAGGCGTCGTTCGTAGCCGTCGAGTTCGACGAGTTCGGCGGTGGCCGCGGCGATCGCGTTCACCAACAACTGTGGGCGGACCTCATGAGCGCGGCCGGACTGGACCCGTCGTATCTCGGCTACATCGACCGGGTGAGCGCCGAGACGCTGTCGACGGTGAACCTCATGTCGATGTTCGGCCTGCACCGGTCGCTGCGCGGCGCCGCGATGGGACACTTCGCGGCGATCGAGATCACCTCGTCGCCGGGATCCGCGCGGCTGGTGGCGGGTCTGCGCCGGATGGACGCCCCCGAGGAGTGTGTGCACTTCTACGCTGAGCACGTCGAGGCCGACGCGGTCCACGAGCAGGTCATGCGCCACGACGTGGTGGGCGACCTGGTCGGACGGGAGCCCGAGCTGGCCGCCGACATCGTGTTCGGGATGCGGGCGCTGGACTACCTCGACGACCTCGCGGCCGAGAAGATGCTCGCGGCGTGGAAGCGCGGCGAGTCCTCGCTCCTGCCCTGACGCGTCTCGCGCCCCCGCCCCACCGTGCGAGTCGGCGGGGCCGACGCAGCCCCCGCCCCACATCCGCTACTCCCGCTCCTGATCCGCTACTCCCACAGGGGTAGCGGATCCCTACTCGGGGTAGCGGATTTCTGGTTGGGCGGTCAGCCCTGCGCGTCCTCCGTGTCGGTGGGGCGCACCTTCCGGCGGTGGCTGGTGTCGCACAGCGGGTAGTTCTTGCTGCGTCGGCACGCGCACACGGCCACCACGAAGCGGTCCGAGCACACCCGGTGCCCGTCGGGCGTGGTCATGTCGACCGGCCCCTCGACCAGGATCGGGCCGCCCGGCACGATCCGTACGCGCCGGGCATCGCGCGACGCGCCGCTTCCGCCACCAGCCGAGCCGTCGGACCCGCGCGTCCCGCGCTCAGCTGCGGTCAACGCGGATCACCACCAATTCCTCCTCGCGCCGTCCGGGCTCGAGCAGACCGGCGGCCTCGAGGCGCTCGGCGTACGAGGCCATGACAGGCCCGAAGTCGACGGTGCGCGTGGCGATCGGCCGCGCGGTGAACCCGACCTCCTTCATCCTGCGGACGGTCTCCGGCGGGTCGGAGAACTCCGAGTGCACGATGAGCATGGTCCCGCCGGGTGCGAGCAGGTCGGGGGCGAGCTCGCAGAGCTGGTCGAGCACGACCCGCCCGTTGGCGCCCGCGTCCCACGCGCGGTTGGGGCCGGTGCCCTCGAGCGGGGCGTCGGAGGGGACGTACGGCGGGTTGGACACCACCACGTCGAAGGGCCCGGCGTAGCGGGCGTCGGCCAGCGTGCCGAGGCGGACGACGACGTCGACGCCCGCCCGCTCCGCGTTGCTGGACGCGCAGGCGACGGCGGCGGGGGAGATGTCGTAGGCGACCACCTCGAGGGCGCCCTTGAGTGCGGCCTCGATGGCCAGGATCCCGCTGCCTGTACAGATGTCGAGCACGCGCTTACCGGCGACCACGTCGCACTTGTCGAGTGCGTCGCAGAGCAGCCAGGAATCGTCTTGCGGGGCGTACACGCCGTCGTCGACCTCGATATGGGCGAACCGGGTCTGGGTCATCGGGGCCTCCGGTCGGGCAGGGGGTCAGATGCTGCCCAGTCAATCTGTGAAGGCCGGCGCCTGCAACCGATGTGACCGCGATTGACGCGGCTGCTACTGCCAGTAGAGGCCGCCGGGCACGTCCGCGCCGCCGGTGAGTCGGCAGGTCAGGACGGTGTCGTCGGCGCCGGTCACGGCGAGGCCCTCCTGCGCGCACGGCCCGCCGGGGCGTGGCTGGCCGACGGCCTCGGCGAGCCCGCCCCCGCCCCCGCCCTCGCCGGCGTCGGGCACGGAGCCGGCGCGGGGCAGCCACAACGGGCCGGCGCCGCGGGGGTCCTCGGTGCAGAACAGCGCGGACCCGTTCTCGGCCTGCGCGACCTCGCCGAGCATCTGGCACGGCCCGCCGGCGCCCACGACGTTGGCGGGCAGCTGCGGAGGAGGTGCGGGCGCCGCGGGCGCGGCGGCGGTGGCCGTCGCGGACACCGGTTCGGCGGTGTCGCGGGTCGGCGTGGCGGACGAGGGGGTCGACGACGACGAGGTGCTCGACGCCGTCGCCGGCGGGGCGGCCGGTTCGCCGTCCGGGTCGGCGGAACAGGCCGAGAGTGCGACCCCGGCCGCCATCGCGAGTGCGATGACGGCCGGGACACGGCGACGTCCCGTGGTGGCGTGCGGGTGGTGCGTCGCGGTGGGGTTCATACGGTCCTCTGTGATGCGCTGGTCAGGCCCCGATGATGAAGGCCTCGAGCTCGGCGCGGGCCTTGTCGTCCGCCATCTGGACCGGCGGGGACTTCATCAGGTACGCCGAGGCCGGCAGGATCGGCCCGCCGATCCCGCGGTCCTTGGCGATCTTGGCCGCGCGGACGGCGTCGATGATGATGCCCGCCGAGTTGGGGGAGTCCCACACCTCGAGCTTGTACTCCAGGTTGATGGGGGCGTCACCGAACGCACGTCCCTCGAGACGAACGTACGCCCACTTGCGGTCGTCGAGCCACTCCACGTAGTCCGAGGGGCCGATGTGCACGTTGCGGTCGTGGACCTTGTCCTTGAGCGAGCCCTCGAGGTTCGAGGTCACGGCCTGGGTCTTGGAGACCTTCTTGGACTCGAGGCGGTCCCGTTCGAGCATGTTCTTGAAGTCCATGTTGCCGCCGACGTTGAGCTGGTACGTGCGGTCCAGCGCGACGCCGCGGTCCTCGAAGAGCTTGGCCATCACGCGGTGGGTGATGGTGGCGCCGACCTGGCTCTTGATGTCGTCGCCGACGATCGGGACGCCGGCGGAGCGGAACTTCTCCGCCCACTCGGGGTCGGAGGCGATGAACACGGGTAGGGCGTTGACGAACGCGACACCGGCGTCGATCGCGCACTGCGCGTAGAACTTGTCGGCCTCCTCCGAGCCGACGGGCAGGTAGCTCACCAGCACGTCGACCTCGGCGTCACGCAGTGCCTGCACGACGTCGACGGGCTCGGCGGCGGACTCCTCGATCGTCTCGCGGTAGTACTTACCCAGGCCGTCGAGAGTGGGGCCGCGCTGCACGGTCACGCCGGTGGGCGGGACGTCGCAGATGGAGATGGTGTTATTCTCGGAGGCGCGGATGGCCTCGGCGAGGTCCATGCCGACCTTCTTGCCGTCGACGTCGAACGCGGCGACGAAATCCACGTCGCCCACGTGGTAGTCGCCGAACTTCACGTGCATGAGGCCGGGGACGGTCGAGTCGACCGCCGCGTCCTTGTAGTACTCCACGCCCTGCACGAGCGAGGACGCACAGTTGCCGACGCCGACGATCGCGACGCGCACCTTCTGGTCGGTCATTGGGGTTCTCCTTGTGATGGGTTCTCGGTCCGGATGAGCTCGTTGATCCACCGCAGCTCGCGCTCGCTGGTCTCGAGCCCGAGCAGGGTGAGCTGCCGGGCGTACCGCAGTTCGGCGGGGCCGGTGCGTGCGGCGGCATCGCGTTGACCCTCGCGTCGCTCCTCCAGGACCCGCCGTCGGCCCTCGAGTAGCCGCACCCGGGCGGGGCCGGGCGTGCGGTCGAAGAAGGCCAGGTGGACGCCGAAGCCGTCGTCGGTGAACGACGACGCGCCGGGTTCGTCGAGCAGGGTCGCCAGCGTCTCCTTGCCGCGCGTGGTGATGCGGTAGGTCTTGCGACCGCGCCGCGCCGTAGCGGGTGGCCGGGTAGCGGTGGCGGCCGAGGAGTCCTCGACGATGTCTCCCTGGTGTCGGAGGCGACGCAGCGTCGGATAGAGGGAGCCGAAGGACACCGTCCGGACCGTCCCGAGCATCTCGGACAGCCGCTTGCGCAGCTCGTACCCGTGCATCGGCCGCTCGTCGAGCAGTCCCAGGATGGCCAGTTCCAGCACTCCACCTCCCCCTTCCCACGTCGGTCGTGTCTGCGGATGTCATGCGACGGTCACCGATCGTACACCCACTGATGTATCGGAGCGATATACCGGCGAGCGCCATCCGGCCCGGGGTCCCCGCGGGAGCCGTACGCTGGGGTCGTGGACCAGGCCGACTCCCGCTTCCCGCGACCCGGCCTCCCGCCGGGGCCGGAGGACCCCACCGGCCGTGCGGCGCTGCGGCGCCGCCGGGTGGTGGACTTCGCGCTGCGCCGTCGCGGCGTCCTGGCGTCCCTGCGCGAGGGCGGCCTGTCCCTACGCGAGGTCTGCGACGCGGACGTCTACCTCCTGCGCGCGGCCGGCTTCCACGGCGTGGTCACCGACACCGTGTGCCCGGTCTGCCGCAAGGAGAACCTCACCGAGGTGTCCTGGGTGTTCGGCGACGACCTGGGCCCGGCGTCCGGCTCCGCCCGCGGTGCCGACGAGATCGAGCAGCTCGCCCTGTCCCACGACGAGTTCACCGTCCACGTCGTCGAGGTGTGCCGCAGCTGCTCGTGGAACCACCTCGTCGAGTCCTACGAGGTGGGGCTCACGCCGGGGACCGGAAAGCGCGTACGACGGGCGGCCAGAGAGCTCCGACGCCACCGCTGAACACCCCGCCGGGTGCCCGACAGCGCCTCCGGAGTACAGAGTCGGCGCCCTTTTCGTACACAATGGTCGCCAGAGCACCGCCGCCGGGGGCCTTCCGGGTCGGTCGGATCGGCTCGCGGGAGGGTAGAGCATGGCGCAGAACGGCAGGACGGGTAAGGCCGCCGACGAGGACCGGGGCAGGGCCTCGGAGCAGGCCGGGTGGGTCCGTCGCCATCCGGTCTGGACGACGGTGATCCTCCTCGCCGTCGTCCTCCTGGTCGTCCCCCTCACGGTGGCGGTCGTGACCTACAACCGCACGGAGATCCCCGATCCCGGCAGCGTCCGCACGGAGCAGATCTCGGAGATCTACCAGAGCGACGGCACCACGATGATCGGTCGCATCGTCCCGCCCGAGGGGAACCGCACCCTCATCGAGCTCGACACGGTGCCCGTCCACGTGCGCAACGCGGTCATCGCCGCCGAGGACCGCTCCTTCTACACCAACGAAGGTTATGACCCCACCGGCATCGGCCGTGCGGTGATCGGGCAGATCACGGGCGAGTCCAGCGCGGGCGGCGGCTCCACCATCACGCAGCAGTACGTCAAGAACACGATGGTCGGGGACGCGCCCACCTACGAGCGCAAGGCCAAAGAGATCATCATCGCCGCCAAGATGACGAACGAGTGGTCCAAGGACCAGATCCTCGAGGCCTACCTCAACACCATCTACTTCGGCCGCGGCGCCTACGGTATCGCCGCCGCCTCCACCGCCTACTTCAACAAGCCCGTCGAGGCGCTGACGGTGGAGGAGGGTGCGCTGCTGGCCGGCGTCATCCAGTCGCCCTCCGCCCTGGATCCGCTCAACAACCGCGAGGCCTCCGAGCGACGGTGGAACTACGTCATGGACGGCATGCGGGACATGGGTGCCATCGACGCGCAGCAGCGCGGCAACGCCGTGTTCCCGCAGGTGGTCGAGGATCCGCAGGCCGTCGAGCAGAACGTCGGCGACCCCACCAACGGCCCGATCCGGCGCCAGGTGCTCGCCGAGCTCGCCCAGTCCGGGATCGACGAGCAGATGCTCAACACCCGCGGTCTCAAGATCATCACCACGATCGATCCCAAGACCCAGGACGCGGTCGTCAACGCGGCGCGCTCCAACATGCAGGGCGAGAGTCCGGACAACCGCACGGCGGTGGTGTCGATCAACCCGCGCACCGGCGGCGTGATCGGCTACTACGGCGGCGAGGAGGCCGAGGGCTGGGACTACGCCAACGCCCCGCTGCAGACCGGTTCGACGTTCAAGATCTTCGGTGTCGCTGCCGCCCTCGAGCAGGGCATCGGCCTCGGCACCCAGATCTCCTCCGCTCCGGTCACCACGGGCAACGTCACGGTCACCAACGTCGACGGCCGGTCCTGTGGCTCCTGCTCGATCTCCCAGGCGCTGCTGCTGTCGCTCAACACCTCGTTCATCCGGCTCCAGCGCATGCTGGACAACGGGGCCAACGACGTCCGCGACATGGCCCACCGCACGGGCATCCCCAAGCAGATCCCGGGTCTGCCGTGGGAGACCCTGAGCGAGCAGGGTGAGGATCCGTACGACGGCCTCATCCTGGGCCAGTACCCCATCCGCGTCCGTGACATGGCGACCGGCCTGGCGACCTTCGCCGCCGAGGGTGTCCACCGGCCCACGCACTTCATCGAGCGGGTCGAGACCGCCGACGGCGAGGTGCTCCTGGACAACTCGTCGATCGAGGGCGAGGAGGTGGTCGAGGCCGACGTCGCCAACAACCTCACGTCCGCGATGGAGCCCATCGCCGCCTACTCGAACGGCCATGCGCTGGCCGGCGGCCGCCCCTCGGCGTCCAAATCCGGCACCACCCAGCTCGGCGACACCGGCTACAACAAGGACGCCTGGTTCGTCGGCTACACCCCGTCGATCGCCACCGCGGTCTGGGTCGGCACCGACGACAACAAGCCGCTGCTCAACGCCTGGGGCGGCACGATGTACGGCGCCTCCGTGCCCGCCGACATCTGGAAGTCGGCCATGGACGGCGCGCTGTCCGGGACCGACTGGGAGTCCTTCCCCGAGCCCGGCTACATCGGCGGTCAGGCCGGACGCTCCTCGTGGGGGTCCTCCGGGACCGGCTCGGGCACCACGGGCGGTACCGGGACCGGCGACACCGCTCCCCAGCCGAGCGTCGCGCCCGCGCCCGTCCAGCCCGCACCCGCCCCGCAGGCCCCCGGCCCGCTGACCATCCAGGTGCCCGGCCTGCCGGAGATCGTCATCCCCGGCGCCGGTGCGCCCGCCCCGGCCCAGCCCGCCCCCGCGCCCGCGCCGGGCCCAGGCGGGGCCGGCGGCAACACGGGCGGCGGCAACACGGGCGGTGGCGACACGGGCGGCGGGAACGACGGCGGCGACGCCACGGACGGCGGGCCCTGACCCGCGGCCCGCAGTGGCCGGATCGCGGGCGCCGCGGGCCGGAAAAGCCGTGGACTAGGGTGTGAGCGTGCAGAGCAACGGACCTCTCTCCCCGCTGCCGCTCGACGAGGACCTGAGATCGCTCGAGCCGCACGAGCGGGTCCGACCCGGTGACGGTGCCGGGGCGGGCGCGCTCGCCGCGTGGGGCGGGCCCCTCGGCCGGCACGCCGTGGTCGGCCGCCAGCGCTTCTGGACGCCGCTGCGCGTGATCATGCTGTTCGCCGTGATCTTCCTGGCGTTCGGCTTCTTCTCCAAGGCCGCCTGCCTGGAGACCACCCACCCCACCGACGGGTCGCAGCCCGGCCTCAACTGGGACGGCCGGCAGTACTACAAGGCCTGTTACGCGGACCCGCTGCCGCTGTACTCGGCCGAGGGCCTGGACACCGGGGCGCTGCCCTACAAGTACTCGTGGATCACCGACACCGGCGAGGTCCGCTCCATGGAGTACCCGGTGCTGTCCGGGATGTTCCAATACGTCACCGCCCAGGCGGCCCGGGCCCTGCACGAGATCTTCCCCGGCGGGCCGCTCGAGGTGATCACCTACTTCGCGCTGGGCTGTGTCCTGCTGGCGTTCATGTGGATGGTCGCCGTGTGGGCCACCTACCGGTCGGCCGGTCGCCGACCGTGGGACACGCTGCTCATGGCGGCCAGCCCGCTGATCATCTTCCAGGCCTTCACCAACTACGACCTCATGGCGGTGATGTTCGCCTCGGTCGCGCTGCTGTTGTGGGCCCGCCGCCGGCCGGTCTGGGCCGGCGTCGTGTTGGGGCTGGGCGTGGCGGCCAAGCTGTATCCGCTGTTCCTGTTCGGCGCGCTGCTGGTGGTGGCGATCCGCCGCAGGCGGTTCGTCGAGCTCGGTAAGGCCGCCGGCGCCGCCGTCGTGGCGTGGACGGCCGTGAACCTGCCGATCATGGCCCTGTTCCCCGAGGGATGGCGGGAGTTCTTCCGGCTCAACTCCGACCGGCCCGCCAACCCCGAGAGCATCTACGTCGTCATCCAGACGCTCACCGGGTGGCAGGGCTTCGACGCGGGCCGCGCCGCCGGGGAGGCCCCCGCGACGCTGAACACCGTCTCGTTGGTGCTGTTCGCGCTGGCGTGCCTGGTGGTCCTGGTGATCGGCTTGACCGCGCCGGTGACCCCGCGGGTGGCGCAGTTGGCGTTCCTCGTCGTGGCGTTCTTCCTGCTCACCAACAAGGTGTGGAGCCCGCAGTACTCGCTGTGGCTGGTCCCGCTCGCGGTGCTCGCCGTGCCTCGCGTGCGGCTGCTGCTGACGTGGATGGCGTTCGACGCGCTGCTGTGGGTGGCGCACATGTCGTACTTCCACGGTGTGGCCAACAAGGGGATCGGGCCCGAGCTCTTCCACCCTCTCGTGCTGGTTCGTGATCTGCTCGTCCTCGCCGTGTGCGCGGTGGTGATCACGGAGATCTACCGGCCCCACCTCGACCGTGTCCGCATGACGCATCAGGGCTCACCCGAGGGGTCTGATCCGCTCGCCGGGGTCCTCGCCGATCCCGGAGAACGGCTGGTCGCCCGGCCCACTGGAGCCGTTCGGCCCGCCGGGGCGACCCGATCCACTATGGCCGCCGGGGCCGCCCGGCACGGTGGGCCGAGTTCGGCCGGTTCGCCCGTTTCGCCGGCCGCGCCGCTCGCATTCCGTGCGACCCGCTCAGACACCGGTGGGGCACTTCCCACCGACCCCGAGACGAAGGACCCGATCCGATGACTACCAGCGCCATGATCTGGATGTTCCTGTGCATCCTGGTCGGATTCATCTGCATGGTGACCGCCGCCGGTGGCTACCGCGCGGGGTGGCGTCAACCCGTGTGGATCGGCTGGACCGTCGCGGCCTTCCTGTTTCTCACGGTGATCCCGGTGGCACAAGCGCTGACGATCGGGCTGCAGCACGGCTGACGCATCCGGCGGCGCAGCTTCCGGCCGCAATTGCCCCGCCGGCGTATCCCGGCCGGTGTAGCCCCGTCGCGGCTGCCTCGGCCACAGGATCCCGGCGCCGCAGCTGCCTCGGCCACAGGATCCCGGCGCCGCAACTGTCCTGGCCACAGGATCCCGGCGCCGCGGCTGCCCCGTGGGCATTCCGGCAGCGCGAGTGCTGCCGGATGCGCTGCCTCTATGGCCCGCGCTGCCGGAATGCACGCTCAGAGCGGGACTGCGCTGCGTGTCAGGTCCATTCGGCCATCACAGGTCGAAGACGCAGCGCACCTGGGCGAGGTTGTGATGCTCCTTTGCGCGGCGACAGCTCGACGGGCCGCCGATTCCGGCTCGGCAGCCCGCCGACCCCGGCTCGACAGTCCCGCGGACGCAGCGCAGTCCGCCGATTCCGGCTCGGCAGTCCCGCGGACGCAGCGCCGGCCCGCCGCGCGAGAGTCAGCGGCGAGAGGCTCAGCTGCATAAGCCAAACGGCTCGGTGTCCGGGAAGTGCCGCTTCCACTCTTCGCAGGTGAGTTGGACGCAGCCGGCTCAGACGTCGCTCACCACGCGGTCGGGGTCGAGCTGCCACATCCACATGGCGCCCTCCGCGCCCACCGCGAGCAGTCCGCCCGCCGGGGAGGCGCTGCGGCCCTGGTGGAGCTGTGGGTCGGTGGTCGAGCCGAGCACCGCCCAGGGTCGCGGGTCGGATGGGTCGGCGACGTCGATGACCGTGACCTGCCCGGTGCGGGAGGTGAGGAGGGAGAACTCGGCGACCAGGCACGGGTCGGGCGGAGGCACGGTCACCCGAAGCGCGGGGCGGGTGGGATCGGTGACGTCGACCAGGCCGAGGTCGGGGTTGGTGTCGCACGGCGAGAGTCCGGTCGTCGGGGCTGAGCGGGTTGGTCACCACGGCGCCGGAGGTGACGGGCAGGCTCGCGACCGACCGGTTGGCGGGTCCGTAGGGCGCGGTGAACACCTCGAGGCCGCCGTCCGCCCGGCTGGCGTAGACGACGCGCCCGGCACGTCGGCGCGGCTGGTGTTGAGCAGCGCCGATAGTGCCTCGGTGGTGGGGTGGATCCGGTAGGCGGCCATCGCGTGCGCGGCCGAGTCCGGGGTCGCGGGTGGGCGACGTCGCGGGTGTGACGGGCGTCCGCGCCGGCCCGGAGCGAGAGCAGACTGGCGACCTCGTCGTCGTCCCTCCATCTCACGTAGTCGGCGGTGGCCGACGCTGAGGGCAGGGCGGCGTCGGCGCGGCCAGGAGGAGAAGAGGGCCTCGTGGGTGGGGTGACCGAGTCACCGTCCACGGTGAGGAGGCCGGCGTTGGCGAAAGGGGGTGGCGACGACGAGGAGGTCGTCGGACAGCTCGGCGAGCGGGGCGTGGCGACGGACGGGTCGGGCGGCGCGGACGTCGACGAGCCGGAGGAAGAGGGCCCGGCAGTTCGCCCGTCCCGCCTGGTCGAGTGCCTGGTTGACGGACTCCGCCGACGCGCGGACGGCGCTTTCGACCCCGCCCGGGGAGTAGTTGTCGTCCACGGTGTTCCGGCGCCGTTGGCGGTCCACCGCGGCGCGAGACCTGCGGCGAGCAGCGAGGACTTGCCCGACCCGGACGCCCCCACGACCATCGGCGGGCGGACGCGCGGCGAGGCCAGCCGGCGAATACTCTGTTGGAGCTCCACCTCGCGGCCGTGGAACAACGGTGCGTCGCCCGCCAGATGGGGACGCAGTCCGAAGTACGGGCCGCCGCAGCACGGTCCGCTTCCGACGGGGATTTCGTCAGTCGAGTTCGGGCGGGGTAGCCTTGAGCGGTTGCTGACGCAACGACCCTCCTGCCACGGAGACACCGTGGCCGAATCTGTAGTCCACAGGAGGTGATGAGGTCCCATGCGTCAATACGAAGTGATGGTCATCCTCGATCCCAGTCTCGACGAGCGCACCGTGGCGCCGTCGCTGGACACGTTTCTCAACGTGATCCGGCAAGAGGGTGGATCGGTCGACAAGGTCGATGTCTGGGGGAAGCGCCGCTTCGCCTACGAGATCAACAAGCTCAACGAGGGCATCTACGCGGTCGTCCAGCTCAAGTCCGAGCCGGACGCGGTCAAGGAGCTGGATCGTCAGCTCGGTCTGAACGAGAACGTTCTCCGCACCAAGGTGCTGCGCGCCGACAAGTGACCCGGACTGTCCGACCACCCCGGTACTCTGGGCGCGGTCGGTCGGCCTCCGATCACCATCCACACCAGGCCTGAAACACGGAGGACAAGCGAATGGCACAGGGCGACACCCCCATCACGGTGGTCGGGAACATCGTCGCGGACCCCGAGCTGCGGTTCACGCCGTCGGGTGCCGCGGTGGCGAACTTCCGGATCGCCTCCACGCCGCGTCGCTTCAACTCGCAGACCAACCAGTGGGAGGACGGCGAAGGCCTGTTCCTCACCTGCAACGTCTGGCGGCAGGCGGCGGAGAATGTCGCCGAGTCGCTGCAGAAGGGCATGCGCGTCATCGTCAACGGCCGGCTTCGGCAGCGGTCGTACGAGACCCGTGAGGGCGAGAAGCGCACGGTGTACGAGGTCGAGGTCGACGAGGTCGGCCCGTCCCTCAAGTACGCCACAGCCAAGGTGACCCGCACCAACCGCGAAGGCGGCGGGGGCGGCGGTTTCCAGGGCGGCGGCCAGCAGGGTGGTGGCTTCCAGGGCGGCGGTCAGCAGGGTGGCTACGGCGGTGGTCAGTCGCAGGGCGGCTACGGCGGCGGCCAGGGCCGCGGCCAGCAGAACGACGACCCGTGGGGTAGCGCCCCGCAGGCCGGTGGTTCCGGTGGCTTCGGCGGCATGGACGACGAGCCCCCGTTCTAGATCGGGTCGATTCCCCGGGGCGCTGCCGGCGTCCCACCCCACAAGCATGAGACATGACCTCGCGACGTCTCCGGCCCAGGTCGGGTCCGTCGGAGGAAAGAAAGGTAGACGGATCATGAAGCTGATCCTCACCGCCGACGTCGACAAGCTCGGTGCGCCGGGCGACATCGTCGAGGTCAAGGGCGGATACGGTCGTAACTTCCTGCTCCCGCGCGGGATGGCCATCGTGGCCACCCCGGGTGCCGAGCGCCAGATCGAGTCCATCAAGCGTGCCCGCGAGGCCCGCGAGGTCCGCGACTCGGATCACGCCAACGAGCTGAAGCAGAAGCTCGAGTCGATGACCGACGTCAAGGTCGCGGTCAAGACCTCCGACACGGGCAAGCTGTTCGGCTCCGTCACCGCGGGTGACGTCGCCGCGGCCATCAAGTCCGCCGGCGGCCCCACGCTCGACAAGCGCTCCGTGCAGATGCCGAAGGAGCACATCAAGGCGACCGGCAGCCACAACGTCGTCGTCGACCTGGGTCACGACACCACCGCGCGCGTCGCGGTCGAGGTCGTCCCCGCCTGATACACCGCGCAGGGCCCCGGTCGTCACAGTGACGGCCGGGGCCCTGCGCCATTGTGGACGGCCTGTGGATAACTAGTTGTAATGGCTAGGGTCCCGACGGTTCTCAGATCCGTCGCGTTCATATCTCGTTATCCGTTGTGTCCCGGTTGGTGACGTGATAAACGAGGTTCTCCACGGGGCCTCCGACCTGCACCGATACCAATGACCAGCGGTTTTGTGGGAACTGGCCTGGGCTTTCCACCGTTTATCCACAGTGATACGCCCATCGGCCCTGCGTAACCTCCAACCATTCACAGTTCTCCACAGACACCCTCCCGCAAATGTGGAGAAGCCTGTGGATAAGGCTGGAGGCGCAACTCCGGGTGTGTCGTGTCGGTGCCCTACAGTGAAGGGGTCGCTCGCCGGTTCCCAGTCGGGGCCGGGCGGGTGATCGAGTTCGACAGTGGAAGAGGAGCGGTCATGGCCCAGGCGGGATACGACGGTCCCGGCGAGCTGCCCCCTCAGCCCGACGAGGGTGGCGGAGGCGAGTTCGGCCGTACCCCGCCGCAGGATCTCACCGCTGAGCAGTCCGTGCTGGGCGGCATGCTGCTGAGCAAGGATGCCATCGCGGACGTGGTGGAGGAGATCCAGCCGGGTGACTTCTACAAGCCGGCGCATCAGGCCATCTACGACGTCATCCTCGACCTGTATGCGCGCGGGGAGCCGGCCGATGCGGTGACCGTGGCCGCCGAGCTGGATCGCCGGGGGGATCTCCGTCGTGCCGGTGGTGCGCCCTACCTCCACACGCTCATCTCGACGGTCCCCACCGCGGCCAACGCGGGGTACTACGCTCAGATCGTCGCGGAGAAGGCGGTACTGCGTCGTCTTGTCGACGCGGGTACCCGCATCGTGCAGTACGGCTACTCGGGGTCCGAGGGTTCGGACGTCGCCGAGGTCGTGGACCGGGCGCAGGCGGAGATCTTCGAGGTCACCGAGCGCCGCACCACCGAGGACTACGTCATCATCGAGGAGCTGCTGCAGCCCACGATGGACGAGATCGACAACATCCATACCGCGGGCGGTCTCGCCCAGGGTGTTCCCACGGGGTTCGCTGACCTCGACGCCGTCACCAACGGCCTGCACGGCGGGCAGATGATCATCATCGCCGCCCGCCCCGGCGTCGGTAAGGCTCTCGCCCTGGACACCGTCCTGCCCACCCCGGGCGGTCAGACCACCATGGGCGAGGTGGCGGTGGGTGACCGCGTGCTCGGCGCCGACGGGCAGCCCACCGAGGTCGTGGCCGTGACCGAGGTGTGGGAGAACCGTCCCTGCTTCACCGTGCGATTCAATGACGGCACCGAGCTGGTCGCCGACGCCGAGCACGAGTGGCGCATCGAGATGGGCGGCACCGAGCAGATCGTCACCACCAAGTCGCTGGACACGCTCATGCTGGTCTGCGACTTCGGCATCGTCGTCCCCGAGCACCCGGACTCCGGACGTCCGGCTCGGCTCATCACCGATGTGCGCGGCGCCTCGAGCGTGCCGGTCAAGTGCATCGAGGTGGCCGCCGACGACCACCTGTACCTGGCGGGTCCCAGCGCGATCCCGACGCATAACTCCACCATCGGCCTGGACATCATGCGGTCCTGCTCCATCAAGCACGGGCTCGCCTCCGTGGTGTTCTCGCTGGAGATGAGCCGCACGGAGATCGTCATGCGTCTGATGAGCGCCGAGGCGCGGGTCAAACTGTCCGATATGAAGTCGGGCAAGATGAGCGACGAGGACTGGACGCGGCTGGCCCGGCGGATGGGTGAGATCTCCGAGGCGCCCCTGTTCATCGACGACTCGCCCAACATGACGATGATGGAGATCCGTGCCAAGGCCCGTCGGCTCAAGCAGAAGCACGATCTGCGCCTGATCGTGGTGGACTACCTCCAGCTGATGTCCTCGGGGAAGAAGGTCGAGTCGCGTCAGCAGGAGGTCTCGGAGTTCTCCCGTCAGCTCAAACTGCTGGCCAAGGAGATCGACGTGCCCTTGATCGCGATATCGCAGCTGAACCGTGGGCCGGAGCAGCGTACCGATAAGCGGCCGCAGGTCTCCGACCTCCGTGAGTCGGGCTCGCTGGAGCAGGACGCGGACATCGTCATGCTGCTGCACCGCCCGGACGCCTCCGAGCGCGACGACCCGCGCGCCGGCGAGGCCGACCTGATCCTCGGTAAGCACCGTGGCGGTCCCACGTCCACGATCACGGTCGCGCACCAGCTCCACTACTCGCGCTTCGTGGACATGGCGCGGGGACTGTAGCTGCCGTGTCGGTTCTCAAACAATCTGTCAATTTCTCATTCGCGTGTCACATGATTCGCAGGAATCTGTCACCTCGACGTCGGCATCTCCTAGCAGCGGTGCCGCCGCATCGGAGCCCTCTTGCCGGGTTAGTGCGTTAGCCGCGCCGCCAAGGCCACTCAACGAGTGTCGACGGGAGATGGTTCGGCTTGGTTCTCATATATGTTCTGTTCGGTCAACGCTCTCGCCTTGCTCGGTGATGGCTGGCGCGTGGTGCGTTATAGCGGTAGCGCCACGCTCCCCCGGTTCGTAGGGTCCCTCTATGAGTGATTTCGAATATGTCGGTGATTGGAACAACCAGTGGAACTTCAAGGAGAAGAGCACTGGAATGGCCTACACATATGGCCGGTTCGACGATGACTCCTTCGAGCTGGACACGGGAGATCGCTTGATAGTGACTCAGGCGAATAGCACTCGTTTCGTGTGGTCGTTCAAAGAGAACAGGGTCGTAGAGCACCTGTACTGAAGTGCCCCTTCTGTCTGGGCCCGATGCTCAGCTCGCCTTGCTCAGTGTCCGGTAGACGGCCGGCAGGAGCTCGCCGAGCAGTGCGCGGGCCAGGTCCTGGTTGTTGAGGATCTGGGCGGATAGGTCTGCCGAGGAGTCCATCGATCCGATGACGGCGTCGGTGAAGGCGACATCAATGTCGGGGCTCGCGCGGAACTGGGCGAGTGAGTTGTTCTGCGCTTGGGTCCGGAGGGTCTCGCTCTCTTCGAGGCGGTCCTTGATGTGGGTGACCACGTTGCGGACGGAGGAGTCGGGGTGGTCTCCGGCGAAAAGGTCGTTGATGCGGTCGATCACCTCGTCGAGGGCCACCAAGTCGGGGTCGCGTACGGTGCCGGTGCCGGCCTCGCGTGCGGGCTCGAGCGGCGTCCCGCCGGAGAGTTCGCCGTCCCGGGTGGTCTGCCGGTGGTGGCCGAGGTAGTCGATAGCCACCGCGGACAGGTCGATCGGTGTGTCCTTTTCCCCACTGCTCAGCTGCGGGGCCAGGAGCTTGAGATACAGCGCGAGCTTCTCCAGCCATGGGTTCTCGTAGTCGAACAGCTGGGACAGGAACTCGTATTGCCGGACGTAAGTGCCCACGTCCTTGCGGAACATCTGCAATTCGTCGATTTCCACGGCGTCGGAGGCTTCGACCGCGGCCCGCATCCGCACGGTGAAACGGTCGGCAGCGGGCGCCACCCACTTCACCAACGCGTTGTGGCCTTCACGGGCGAGGAAGGCATCGGCGAAGCCGTCGACCTCGGAGCGTTCGTAGATGCCGGCGACGGAGAGTTTGCGTTCGGTGTCGTGGACGATGTTCGGGTCGGTCACATCGGCCAGTGTGGTGGCCTCGTAATAGGGCGCGAAGGCGTCGACAATGTCGTCGACCTCGTTGGCGAAGTCCAGCACGAAGGTCTGGTCTTTCAGCGGCGGGAATGTTCGGTTTAGCCGGGATAGAGTCTGCACGGCCTGGACCCCGCCGAGCCGCTTGTCGACGTACATGGCTACGAGTTTGGGTTGGTCGAAACCAGTTTGGAACTTGTTGGCAACCAGCATCACCTGGAACTCGTCGGTGGCAAACGCATCCCGCAGGTCGCGGCCCTTGAGCCCGGGGTTCATGTTGATCTCGGAGAACGGCTCGTCGGTTCCGGACTCGGGGTCGGTGACCTCCCCGGAGAAAGCGACTAGCGCGGCGACGTCGGTGTAGCCGTTTTCGGTCACGTACTTGTCGAAGGCGAGTTTGTAGCGCACGGCTGCCTTGCGGGAACTGGTCACCACCATTGCCTTGGCTTGCCCGTTCAGTCGCCAGGCGACGTTCTGGCGGAAGTGCTCGACGATGATCTGGACTTTCTGCGAGATGTTGGTGGGGTGCAGTTTGACCCAGTTCATGACCGACTTCACCGCGGCGGATCGGTCCACCAGGTCGTCGTCGCTGCCCTCGGTGGTCACGGCGACGGTGCCTTCGCCGGTTTCGCTAGTGGTGTAGGTCTTGCCGTTGTGAGAGAGCCGGAACGCGGTCGTGTACGGGGTGTAGTTGCGCAGGACGTCCAGGATGAAGCCCTCGTCGATCGCCTGCTGCATCGAGTACAGGTGGAACGGCTGCGGCGTGCCGTCGGGGCCGGGGCGGCCGAACAATTCGAGCGTGGTGGCCTTGGGTGTGGCGGTGAAGGCGAAGAATGAGATGTTGCCGGCCTCGGCGCGGGCTTTGGTCTCAGCTGCGAGCATGTCCTCAGCCGACACGGCCCCGCCCTGGGCGACCTCGTTGAGCTCGGCCTGGGACAGGACCTGCTTGAGTTTGTTGGACGCTCCGCCGGCCTGGGAGGAATGGGCTTCGTCGGCGATGATCGCAAAGGACCGACCTCGGAGGGTGGTGCGGTCGGAGATGGCGTCCAGGGCGTAGGGGAAGGTCTGGATGGTGACGACGACTATGTGGGTCCCCGATTCGAGAGCCTCGGCCAGTTCTGAGGATTTCGAGCCGGTCAGCCCATCGATGTGGGCCACGACTCCGGTGGTGCGGTTGATCTGGTGGATGGCCTCTTGCAGTTGCGCGTCGAGCACGGTCCGGTCGGTGACCACGATGACGGAGGAGAACACCTTGTCGTCGTCATCGTTATACAGCGACGACAGGCGCTGGGCGAGCCAGGAGATGGAGTTGGTCTTGCCCGAGCCGGCGGAGTGCTGAACGAGGTACTTTTGCCCGGGCCCTTCGGTGCGGGCGGCCTGGACGAGTCGGGTGACGGCGTCCCACTGGTGGTAGCGCGGGAACAGCAGGGCTTCTTTGCGCGTCTTCCTGCCGGTGTCCGGGTCGCGCTTCTCGGTGATCTCCAGGTGCATGAACCGGCCGAGGATCTCCAGCCAGTTGTCGCGCTGAAGGATCGTCTCCCACAGGTAGGCGGTAGCGGAGCCGTGCGAGTTGGGCGGATTGCCAGCGTGGTGGCCGTTGCCGCGGTTAAACGGCAGGAACACGGTGTCCTGGCCCGCGAGCCGGGTGGTCATGTGCACTTCGGTGTTGGAGACGGCAAAGTGCACGAGGGCTCGGGTGGCAATGCCGAGCAGCGGCTCGCCCTTCGGCAGACGGTCCTTCTTGTACTGCTCGATAGCGTGCTCCACCGACTGCGTGAAGTCGGTCTTGAGCTCGGCGGTGGCAACGGGGATGCCGTTAATAAAGAAAACCAGGTCGATGGACTTCTTCGGGCTGGACTGGGAGTAGTGGACCTGCCGCATGACTCGCAACCGCACGGCCTGGTATTGGGCGGCGGTAGTGGCGTTGAGCCCGGAGTTGGGCTTGAACTGGCACATCGCGAAGTTCGCGTTGAAGTCCGAGAACCCCCGCCGCAAGACCGCCAAGGTGCCGCCGTCGGCTTTGAGGTCTGCGGATAGCGCCTTGGCGAGGCGTTGCAGCAGTGCGGCCTTGGACTTCTCTTGCGCCGCGGGCGGGTCTGCGGGCTTGACACGCTTGTCCCACTCGTCGGGCTGGGTGTGCTGCAGCCACCAGAACACGTCCTCGGGGAACAGCGCGAGTTCGCGGTCATACCCGGCATCGTTGGGCGAGTACTCCCAGCCGTGCGCGGCCAGGTGCGCACAGATCTCGTCCTCGAGCACGGACTCGTGATGCTGGGCCATGACTACACAGCCTCCCTCACGTCGATCTTCCCCGTCACAGCATTGGTGATCAGCGCTGACCGATACTCGCGAAGGGTGTCGCTTAGCTGAGTAGCTTTGGACACAAGGAAGTCGATTTTCGAAAGGTGTTCACGAGCCCGTGAAACGGCTTCCGCTTGGTCCCTCAAAGCAGGAACAGGAATCTCGACCTCTTTAATTACTGAAGTATTCAACCGAGCGCGAGTTGCGCCGCGTGCGAGCAAGGCGATCTGATTTCGCGTGGGCGGGGCGGAGAGAGCCCACGCTAAGTAGTCAGCTCGCACCAATTCAGCGCGGGGACGCACTCGGTAGCAGTCCGCCTTGACGATAGCGGGTCCAATTGGAGGGACCAGCGCAGCCCGCCCAAGTGGCATCTTGTCATCGCCTAAGCCGGCAACCACAACGTCGCCTTTCTTCACCTCGTGGGTGGACAGTGAGGTAGCGTAATCGAGCGGGATATACGCTCGATCATCGTCCTTAAATTCATTGACGCCAATGTTGCCTAGTCGAATTACACGCGCGCCATCCGCAGAGTAGTGGGACGATGTCAGTGAGGAGCCGAATGGGCCATCAACAATCGATTCTATTACACGTCGGATTGGCAGAGACGGGGCCAAGCCGCTGAGTCGTTTCAATTCTGCAGACCACAGCGCGTCTGACTCCTCGCGCAGGGTGGCGATGAGCTGCTCCTGCTTGTCGATCAGCGCATCGATCTTGGCGGTCTCGCTGTCAAGATACCTGACAATTATGTGTTGTTCGGCGATTGGTGGCATTGCGATCGGGATTGAGAGCATCTTGCCCTGGGTAAGCTTCTCTCTCGTTGAGCCCTCAATGTACCAATTGTACTCGTTCGCGTTCAGCGCATGCGTTAAGAACTGCGGCATTACTTGCGCCGAAGGCCGCAGTACGTGGATATGGTTGTTTGGCCAAATCGGTTCATTTACGTAGAACGCTTTTTCTTTGGTTTTGTCAGTGAAGGGTGCGCCATCTTCTCCGAGGAGAACTAGCTCGCCGTCAACAAGCGGCCGGTCGACCGAACCCACGACTCCGTTAGCGCCCCAATAGGGAACATCGCCGGGGACTTCGGCTCGCTCCGAGGAATTTAGCGGGATGCGGATGGCATCCAGGCATTCGACTATGTGCCCCAGATGGGGTGTAGTCCAGTGAGATGGAAGAGTCCCGAACCATGGAACGCCGCTCTCGACGTAGTCGGGGTATCTGGCCCAGCTCACGCCCCCACCTCCGCGAGCATGGCCTGGATCTCCGTGACGAGGTGGCGGAGGTCCTTCTGGATTTCTTCGAGGGGGCGGGGCGGGGTATAGCGGTAGAAGTGGCGGGTGAAGGGGATTTCGTAGCCGATGCGGGTCTTGTCGTGGTCGATCCACGCATCCGGTACATGGGGTAGGACCTCGCGGGCGAAGTATTCTTCGATGTTCTCGGACAGCGGGACGTTTTCGGTGTCCCGGAGTGACGTGTCGGGTTCGGGGTTGCCCTTGGTGGTGATGACGTCGGCCTCGGGATCGTGTTCGCCAATCGTGGTCCAGATTGTCTTGATGACCGGGGCGCCGACCTTGGCCATGCCTGCAGCCTTCAGCGCGGCTTTGAGATCGGTGGCGAAGGCGTCGCGGTTGGTCCACGAGCGGCCCGAGAGACTGTAGAGGGCGCTGCGAATGGCGTCTTGGTCGGCCGCAGGGAGCTTGGCGATCGCCTTGGTCGCGAGCACGAGCTCGGCGGTGTCGTCAGCGATGTGAAATCGCAGCTGTAGGGGCCGCTCCACCGTGATGGTGCGGTATCCGAACTCCGAGTTGGCGAATACCTTAGAGAGGGCGGGCGCCTCGTCGTCGTTGTCGTGGTTCTTAAAGCCGTCGTAGAGTTCGCAGATCTTCTCGATGTCCTGTGGGCGCAGTTCTTTGCGCTTGGAGCCGAGGGACTTGCGCATCTTGCCGAACATCTCGACCGCGTTGATGAGCTGAACCTTGCCCTTGCGCTCGTCTGTCTTGGCGTTGTCCAGGATCCAGATGTAGGTAGAGATGCCGGTGTTGTAGAACATGTCCGTCGGTAGCGCGATGATCGCGTCCAGCAGATCGTTCTCGATGATCCACTGCCGGATATTGGACTCGCCCGAGCCGGCCCCGCCGGTGAACAGGGGCGAGCCGTTAAGGACGATCGCCAGCCGGGAGCCCTTGTCTCCCGGGGAGCGGACGGGCCGCATCTTGCTGATCAGGTGCATCAGGAACAGAAGAGAGCCATCGGAGACCCGCGGCAGGCCGGCACCGAAACGGCCCGCGAAACCCCGCTGCTCGTGCTCGTCCTTCACCGCCTTCTGCTGCGTCTTCCACTCCACCCCGAACGGCGGATTCGACAGTAGGAAATCGAAGTGCTCTCCGTGGAAGCCATCGTCGGTGAGCGTGTCACCGTTGTAGATGTTGTCCACGCCCTGGCCCTTGATCACCATGTCCGACTTACACATGGCATACGAGCGAGAGTTGACCTCCTGGCCGTACAGCACCGGCTTGGCACCGGGGTTCATCTCCACCAGGTGGTCATAGGCCACCGAGAGCATGCCGCCCGTGCCCGCCGCGGGGTCGTAGATGGTGCGCACGATGCCGGGAGTGGTGAGCTCGAGATCGGAGTCCGCGTACAGCAGGTTCACCATGAGGGCGATGACTTCCCTGGGGGTGAAGTGGTCACCGGCCTGGGCGTTATTAGACTCGGCGAACTTCCGGATGAGCTCCTCGAAGATGTAGCCCATGTCGTGTCCGCTGACCCGATCCGGGTGCAGGTCGACGTTCGCGAAGTCCTTGACGATGAGGAACAGGCGGTCCTTCTTGTCCAGTTCATCGATCAGTTCGGGGAGCTTGTAGCCGTCGAAGACGTCCCGGATGTTGGGTGAGAAGCCCTCGATGTAGTCGATCAAGTTGTCCGCCAGGCCCGCCGGATCCGCAGCGAGCTTGCCGAAGTCCCACACCGAGGTGTTGAAGAACGGCAGCCCGAACCTCGACCGCAGAACCACGAACGGGTCGATGCCGCTGTCCTGCAGCCGGGCGTGCTGGGTGAGCACCTCCGCCTTGGTGGGCGCGAGGATCGCGTCCAGGCGCCGCAGGATCGTGAACGGCAGGATCACATCGCCGTACTGATTGGGCTGGTACGGGCCCCGCAGCTTGTTGGCGATGGACCAGATGAAGGCGGCGTTGGTGGTGGGCAACTCGGGTAGTTCCTTAATCGAGGATGGCTGACTGTCTAAACGTAGTGGTCGCTCACGGCGTCCGTGGTCAGGACGCACCGCCGCCAGGATCGGGCGCATTGGACATCAATGGCCATTGACCACCAAGAGATGTCCGTGATGAGATGGGCGGATCGGAGACAAGCTGCCCCGAGCCGAAAGAAGGGAGGTCGACCGAGTCGCTAACGCGGCTCTGCAGCTCGACTAGGCGTCGGGTGCAGGTTCGGTCTTTCGATATGAACAAAATTCCGCCCGCACGACTCGGTGCGCCACGACGCGCAGACCGGCCAATCGATGACCACTCCTCGGTCAGTGTCCACTTGTCCCTGCCCGGATGGCTTGTCCGCGAGTTGTACGGAGCCGCGCTCCGTGAACACCGCTCAGTCTCATCCGTCGCCACCCTGGCGTTAACGGATTTCCTCGACGTCTCCGAACCACCGGAGGCGACTGAAGCGTAGCGACCTCGCGCAGGGGCGCGCATCGAAATACCCCAATAACCGCTGCTCCAGCCACTCATCTGAAGTGGGGGCGGCGACTCCTGCTGCGAAATCGCCACGAGCCGGGCGGCAACCCGGCTCGTGATTACGCGAAGCGCTCAGGCTTCACACCAATTCTTCTCTCCTGAAGGAGACAACGTCATCATGACGCATACCCAAACGCAGGTCAATAGCGCCGCCTTGACCACGTCAGACAACACACCCTCTCAATCGGCGCGTCTCGCCTCGTTACGTGAGGTGACGGCGCAGCTACGCCAAGGAAAGGACTCGGAGCGGACCGTCCCGTTCGCCGAGGTGACCTGGCACGATGTCGCTGACTCGAATCCCTTCCGTACCTTCCACGCCTACAAGGGGCGCCTGCACTACGACGGACTGTGGTGGTCGTCCACCGTCGGCAAGCACGTCGGTTACGAGTCGCTGCACGAGCGGTCATTCCTGGCTACCGCAGACGCTGATCCCGACGTAGTGCACATTTCCTCTCAACCACTGCAGGTCTCGGGTCCGGATCTGGTCAGCGACCGTCTACGTACCCGGATCCCCGACTATCTGCTGACCTACGCGGACGGCTCCGTGGAGCTGGTCGATGTCACTACGCCGAAACGGGCAGGCACCGAGCGTGTTGCAGAGGCCAGCTCATGGCTCCGCCAGGCGTGCCGGCTGCGTGGATGGCACTACCGATTGTGGACAGACGACGATCCGGTGCGCCTACGAAACACCCTGCACGTGGCCGGCTACCGCAACCCACGACTGGTTGACTCGGACGACCTCCGCCTCGTGCAAGAGGCAGTAGCGACGTCTGGGATCTCGTTCAGGCAGCTTCTGAGCGACTTGCCACCCCGTGTCGAGCAGCTCCGAATTGTCCCAGCAGCGTTGCACCTGGTGTGGCACGGCCATCTCAGCTTCGACTGGTCGAAGCAACTCAAGCTGAGCACTGTGCTGTGGCCAGCGACGGCATCGACCGACGAGAAGGTGGCCTGATGAGCTCGACATGGGTGCCGAAACTGGGAGACACGGTGAAGGTAAAGGACGAGCTGATGACCATCACCGACCGTCAAGGCACGGACATCGTGCTGCGCTCGGTCGCCTCGAGGTTCACCACCACGATGAGCTTCGTGGAGTTCATCAGGGAAGTAAAGCAAGCGAATCCTGCTGAAGAGACCTCGATGGTCACGGGTGTCGACCTGCTCGCTCCCGAGGAACGAGACGACTTGGAGAAACTCGTCCGGCAGCTCGCCTGGATCATCAACCCAGTCGATGACCCGGATGCGCCAGCACAGGTGGAGCAGCGGGTAGCAGAGGTAGCGGAGGCAAGGGGTGTCTCCACTCGAACAGTGCGTCGCAAGCTGAAGAAATTTCGCGAATCCGGAGCCAACGGCCTGGTATCAGGGGACATCACGCGCCGGCGGGAGTTTCGCACGGATCAGCGGTGGACCGAGATCGCGCGCGAGGTCGTCGGCGACCAGGTCCGCCAGACCACCAGTAGTCGCAAGAATGTGATGTGGGAGATCAACCTCAGGTTCAGACAGGAGTGCGGCGACGAGGCGGAACTTCCCAGCCAGTCGACCCGCTATCGACGATTGGAGGACATCGCAAAGGGCGCGGGAACCTTTGCGTCCACGAAGCGTCGGGCATCGGTGGCTGACGCGCCGAAGACCGCCCATGGGCAGATGGACATCACGCGACCTGGACAACTGGTAGTTCTCGATTCTCACCGGATCGACATCCTCGTCGTGGTACCGAAGACGCGACTGCACAAAGACATAGTCACGCGCGTGGAACTTGCCGCGGGGATGGACTACTGCACCAAGAACATCGTCGGCGTCGTGACTAGTCCGAACAGCAACCGCGTCGACGTGGGCAACGTCATCATGCAGGCATGTTCGGTGATGCCGGCCCCTGAAGGGATCCCTGAAGAGGCCGCTTGGCGATACAGGGGCGTTCCCCAGCAGATATCGGTCCCCGCAGGAGAGGTCTGGGGCATGCCCTATGTGGGTCCCGAGGCGATCCTGACCGACCGGGGGAAGCCGTATGTAGCCGAGCATGTGGTGTCAGTGTGCCAAGAACTAGGCGTTTCGGTGTACACGGCGCAGCCCTACAAGCCGACCGACAAAGCCGTGCTCGAGAGGTTCTTCCGGACCCTGAATTCCGGGTTGATCTCGATGCTCCCCGGTTACGTGGGAAGCGATCCGACCCTCCGCGGGCTAGACGTCGACAAGGAAGACTTGCTGACCATCCACGAACTGGACAACATGATCCGGCAGTGGATCTGCACGGTCTATCACCACAACAAGCAGTCCGGACTGACGTTTGCCGGTATGCCGCAACGAGATATGTCGCCGGCGGAGATGTACGAAGCATCCATCGCGTGTCATGGGCTGCCCCGGCTCCTCGTTCGGCCCGGTGATTGGATCAAGTTTCTGCCGAAGGTGGCCCGCACGATTCAGCACTATGGGGTCCAGTGGGACAACAGGATCTACGACGGTCCTGCCTTGGACGCCTACCGCCATCGGCAGTCCACCGAGCCCCGGGTCGGGCGACCGGACCATTTCCGTTTCGCTTACGACGTCAACGACATTCGGAAAATCTACTTCCAAGACCCGGAGACGAACGAGATCCACACACTGTGGTGGACGCAAGCACGGGGCCTCGATGCGCCGTTCAGCGATGCCATGATGCAGCTGGTCCGAGCCATCGGGGCGGAAGATCTACCCGACCGCTGGGTGAAGGAACGCGAGTTTCTCGACGCGGCGCTGGAAGCGTTGGGCAAGAACCGCAAGCTCCGCTCACGAGTGACGAGCGATGGATCCCGGTTGCCGAGCGTGCTGGACAAGCTCGCTGCCGCCGATCGCGCGTGGGCCGAAGCGAAACCGGACGATCAGCGGCCAGCATCTGAGGACGCGTTCGAAGACGATCTCGATGATCCAGACGTAGATTTCGATGATGTCGCGCTCCTCGCGATCTCCGAGGACAGCGATGAGTCGGATGATGACTGGACGGGCGTGGGGCTATGACTACTGAGATTTCGCGCAGAAGTTGGCAGGGGTGGCAAGCCTTCTGCGACACACCGTATTTGCAGCGGCCGGACATCAAGACGGTCCCAGAACTCGCGGATATGGAGGAGGACGCGCTGGCGGAGTATCAAGAGTTGAGGATCCGCTACCACACGTTCATGACGCCGGTGGAGACCGCGTTTCTCAAAGAAATCCGCCAGGTAGTTCAGTTGGTTCGAGCGACGAATCCGGTCGGTGGGTACGCAGCACGCAACGCGGTTGTCATCGACGGTGCGCCGACGGTCGGCAAGACAACGGCGATCAACCATGTCGCTCGCGCTGTGGATCGGCGTTCACGCCGCCTCAACGGTGACAGAACCGGCACTGGTGCGCACCGCATACCGACCGCCCGGATTGGCTTGAGCGGAAGTCCGTCGATCAAGGCGTTCTCGCGGTCGATTGCGACGTTCCTCGGAGTCCCCGAGGGGCTGAATCTCACCACTGAGAGGTGGACAGCGGCCGCGATGGGGGCACTCGAGAGGGCTGAGACCGAGCTGCTGATAGTTGATGACCTGCACTGCCTCAACGCCGGTAGCCGCGATGGGCAGGCCTTGACTGACCATCTCAAGCGGATACTTGACGACTTCGCCGGCACTTGTGTGTACGCCGGCGTGGACTTGGCCGACAAGGGTCTCTATGACACCAGCGGTAGGAGAACCCGCGGTCGTATCGACCAGACCGCTAGGCGGTGGACCCTGGTTCGCGGTGACCGGATCTCCCTCTCCGATGCGGAGGGGCGAAAAGAGTGGAAGAGTCTAGTCGCGACGTTGGAGTCTCAACTCGCGCTGTGCAATCACGAGTACGGCTATTTGGCTAGGCACGCTGACCTGCTTTATGAATGCACCACCGGCAGCGTGGGTTCGCTGACTGAGTTACTCAAACGCGCCGCCGCCATTGCGATCGTCAGCGGTGCGGAGCGGATTGATGAGAGCGTGATCAATCAGACTCCCCTTGACATCGGATCCGTCGCAGCACGCAGAGCCGCTGCCGGAGAACAACGCGCCCGGAAGGGCAAGGCAGCAAAGGGGAAACGTCGTGGAGCATGAGTTCCCCAGTGCACCCCTGGCTGTCACGCGCACGATGCGATCTGGCCAAGACCTGCAGAGCTACCTTGAGTTGGTCGCTGGCGACAACTCCCTTTCGGTCAGCGAGTTGCTTCGCGCGTACGGAGAGAAGGCGCCTCAGGGGCCATATGACTTGCTGTCAGGCCCCCAATTGGACTGGGCCAGGATCGGGCACGCTCTGAGCATCGACGCAGAAAGTCTGCGGTCGATGACTTTTAAGGCCATCCCGTTCGAGGTCGCGATCGGCGAGAACTGGATCAACTCCGAGGCCTACCATCGGCAGGGGCATCGGCGAGACCAGCGTCTACGGCGCTCCGGAGCCCGGTACTGCCCCGCTTGTCTGGTTAGCCGAGACGGCGCGTGGAAGCTGCGTTGGTATCTGCCAACGGCCGTGGCGTGCACGAAACACCTGGTGCTTCTGGTCGACGCCTGCCCGGAGTGCGGCCGAGTACCGCACTCCGGGGAGAAGCGTCTGACTGCAGTGCCAGCTGATGCGAATCGCTGTCAGCACCCGAAGGTATCCAGCGAGGATGCGAAACGCCCCGGCCGTCCGGCACGGTGCGGTACTGATTTGACCAGCGCAGCGGCGCGCAGTCTCGACCACGGGCACCCGGTCATAGCCGCTCAACGGATGGTCGACCACGTCCTCACAGCGCTGGTGTCCGGTGAACAGGTCACGGCCTGTGGCCTTTTGGTTCCGGCGACGGTGGTTCTCAATGCGCTCGTGCGCATCGTGAACTGGCTATCGATGTGGCAAGTGGACCTCGCAGACGCAGTAGCCGCCCATCTCACACCCGGGCGCAGAATCAGCGCGGGTACGGGATACCGCCTTTCCGAACACGCCGCTGGTCCGGGACCGATATTCGCCGCACATCTTAGTGCGGCTCAGTACGGGGTGCAGTTGGCTGCCGCAGTCGACATCCTCCGTGCGCCCCACCTCGAGGCCGCGGCTCAAGCCCTGGAGCGCTACGAGGACCTCAAGCATTCGCCTCCGGCCCCCGGTGCACCATTCACCAGGACCTTCATCCGCCAGCAGGATCACTCAGACAGTGCACTGGCCACCGCAATCACCCTCACGCGAGACCGCGACACGATGAAGGTCGCCGATCAACTGTCCTACCGGATGTACAGCCTGGTGCCGCGCAAGCCGAGACGTCTTGGCGCTCGCGCCGCCTGGCCCGCCGCAGAGTCATCCTTGCGAAGTCTGGAGTCGAAGCATCTGCCTCAAGCACTCTGGCCTTCACTCACGGTAACCCTGCCCCGCCTGGCGCAGAAGGACACCGGGGCCCAAGCGGTCAGCAGTTCGTTGATCTTGGCGCGGATGGGCACGCACACCAGATGGTTTGAACTCGCGGCACAGTTCCAACTGTCGTCTTCGAGCGCTCGGACCGTCAGCACCCACCTGCAACGCTTGGCCGAAAACGATCTGCTCGACCACACACTGACTATTTTGGATCACTACTGGGACGTACTCGCATGCTCACCTCCGCCGATCGACTACGACCAACGACGATGGGTCTTCCGGCGACCGCCAGCGCTCGACGCTGACCTCGACCGGGAGCTCACCCGACTGGACGTAGCGACGACGGAGACGACGAGGCACTTCGTGTCCGTACGGCTGTGGGAAACAATGACCGGAAGCGACGCGCGCTTCACTGCTTTGGGGCCACGTTTGGCGCCGGGACGAGAACGGACAGAGTATCGAGCGTTTCACAACAGGTTCGGGGCGCCACTACGGCACGCGATCGACTCCGCGGCCACTAGAGCACTCGATACCGCCGAAATCGACGAGCCCGCCCAGTGGGAGCCACCCATTGACGGGCGGCCATCGCGGCACCGCGCCGTGCCGCACGAGCCATCTGACAAACGAGTCGATCCCCATCATCGCGACCCTCATCAAGCACCTAATTCAAATTCTCTGGTCACTTGGTACCTGGAGAAGGGACGGATCGAAGAGTCGTTGGCATTCGGGAGGTTCGTGAACTTCGTTCAACAGTGGCATCGCAGTTTCATCGACTCTGCTACCGGGGTCGTGCCCCCCGGAGAGAGTCAGCCGTCTAGCTACGACAGGGACGACGGCAACCTTCTCATCGAGAGCATCACGCCGTACAGGCCACTCGAACAGATGTGGGTGCAAGACCGTGCCGAAGACGTCCCGGCTGACGCCATAGCGGATGCCGCGGCAATCTTTGACGAGGCTCTACACGCGGACTTCATTCTCTTCGATCAACTGGTGGAGAACGCTGTCAACGGTCTCCCGAGCACTTCGACAGGTCAGCTCAGACGCCTCGAGCCATACCGAGTAGCTCGATAGCGAAAGGCTCGGCGCTGGTAAGCAGCACGAACACCGGCCAGCGCCGAGCCCCCAACAGCGCGGTCAGCTCACGACTCCCAAGGCGATAGCCGTCCACTGGTCGACATCGCCCGTGTCTGGTCCGAAGACGGCGCCGTACGCCAGACCGACCTGCTCGGTATGAACCTCGGCGTTGTTGTTTGCGTGGTCGTAGATCGTCAACTTCGCGCGGCTAGTGTTGTGGGGGTCGCGAGTGACTTCGACTTGGTAACGGTCGTCAAGCCGCGACCACCACACGATCCAATCGCCGTCGGTGGCTTCGGTGCTGTCCCAGTCCATGACCGGTCCGACAGGCGCGGTGCGGATCGGCTGAGGTAGGCCGAGTACAGCACCGTCGAGGCTAATTAACCCCTCTTCGACAGCGGCGTGCGCCAACTCCCAGGGCATCGGCACGTCGAGCACCGCCGATACTGTCTGCAGATACAGGTTTGAGCCCCACAGGTCGTCCCCGTGTCGTTGCCCGAGCCACATGCCGGCCAGGGCGGCATCGACCATCGCACGCAGAGCCTCGGTTGTGGCCTCTGAAAAAAGGTGTCGGAGCGACAGCGCCCGGAGGTAGGCGGTCACTGGGCGGTACGCGCAGTCAGCATCACCGCGGAAGCTGATCGTGCCACCTCCAGCTTTGACTACGTACTGCAGAGAGCACTCGCACAACAGTGACGACATGCTGAGCCCCTCGAAATCCTGGCGGACCCAGGCGACGCGATGCCAGCCATCACCTGCCGGGACGTGCAGCACGATCCGTGATCCCGGCTCATCGCGCAGAGTGTTGCTCAGCTTCTCAGTGGGGACCCCGCTGAAATCGGGTGGCCACTCCGGCTCTCGCGGGACCGGCTGCTCGGCATGAAACGGGAACTTCTCCGCCTTCACCTCGCGGAGTGAGGGATAGCGGGGCGCGGTGCGTATCCGCGCCCACACCAGCGGCGTCACCGTCGCCTCTGGGTCACTGTCGGCGATCGCGTGGAGGAAGGCGGCATCGGCCGCCGGCCAGGTGTCGAGTTCTTCGGTGGGTGCGTCGATGAACACTGCCGATGTGAACGCCAGGCCCGCCGCGTGCAGTGCAGCAAGCTCGTCCCATGGTCTGAAATGGCCCAACTCCTGCCGCGGCAGGTCAACGGTGACAGTGGTCGCCTCACCTAGTGGGTCGCTGATCGTCTGGAGCTGCATCGGTGGCCTCCTTCTCGGCCCGTCCCGCCAACCACGACCTGAAATCAACGCTCGGGCTGTGGGCTGAGATCGCGGCCGCCTAGCAACGGATGACACCAGACGGCTACGACAGACGCTAGAAACCTGATTCTCCCGCACTGAGTGTCTTGCGGCCAGTGAAGATGCGGACAGCCCTATCGACGAACGAGGGCCCTCGCCTCCCTTGCTCTTTCGGAACCGCCGATGGATCAAGAGTGATGCCAGAAGCCAGTCCGAGACCGACCTGGAGACTGGCGCGAACGTCATCCGGCTGCACGGCACCTTGCTCGCGGTGACAATGGCACTCATGGACACGCCACAGGCATCCGATATTTCAGGGGGCATCGAGGGTGGCCGTGTTCTGGACTCGAAGATCGGGCCGTTCTACACCCCCGCTTCGATGGCCGAGGTCTTGGGGATCTCCCTGACCGAGACCGTGCGCAGGCTTGAGTCTGGGGAAGTGCTGGGCGCCCAGCTGGAAGACGGTGCGTGGGTGTGTCCGACATGGCAGCTCACGAACAGTCAGGTACGTCCCGAATTCTTATGTCTGTGGAGGGAGTTGGTCACGAGCGCTGATGCGTGGACCGCGCTGCTCTGGATATGCGCACCTCACCCTGACCTGGATGATCAGTCCCCGCGGCAGTGGATTGAAAACGAGCAGCCCGCAGAGCTGGCCGAGACGCTAGCTGCGCACACCGCCTCACGCTGGGCCCAGTAAACCAATGGTCCGCGCGAGTTGGCTCAATTCAGCGTCCGGTAGTCCGCGAGGTCAGACACTGAGAGCGTGGCGCACTCGGATCCCATCAACCCCACCCAGCTCGCCGTGTTGAAGTGGGTCGCAGACGGCTGCCCCGACGGGGTGATGCCAGACGGCGGAACACACAAGACCCGTGCGAAAGCCCTCCAATGGAGGCGACTGCTGGAGATCTCAACCAAGGGTGGCACATGGTCGGCGACACTCACTGACGCTGGCCATCACTACCTGACACACGGCAGCTACCCGGACGGGCACTGGACCAAGCGAAAGCGTGGCGCCGCACCGTCGAGCAGACCACATCCAGAGCCTTCGGCAAGGTCAAGAACTGCCGATTCGCCGCGGCCCCCTCGGGCCACGGTCACGAACAAGAAGCTGCGGCCTGTGGACCAATTGATCGCTGACGTCGTGGCCGCCGGCGGCCGGCTCGAGGTCGTGCGCACGGACGACAAGGGCCCGAGCTACGAGGCTCTGGTCAAGAGCGCGATCCGGTTCAACAAGGTGCCGGCCGACAAGATCCTCGTAGTTGAGCGCGGGGCGCGGTGGGGTGAAGCCACGATCGTTTTGACCGATCTGCCGGAGTGGATGACAGTCGCGCTCGAACCGATCCCAGTGCCAGAGCGAGTGAGCAAGTTTCACCCCGCACTGACCCAAGTCCGCGCCCGCGCAACAGGGAAGCGGAATTCGCCATTGCGTCAACGCGGTCACCGGATTCTTCACGCGATCGCCGTGGCAAGTTCGGCGCGCGGTTTCGAAGTGGCCGCCGCAGTCAGTCGGGACCGCTATGGCAACCGCACTCAGCAGAGGCCACCACATGACCTGGACATCACAGTCTCGGGTCACACCTTCACGGTCTCGGTGACCGAACCCACCAAGCGAGTCGAGCACCAGCCCACCCCGGCAGAGCTGCGGCAGAACGAGAAGTACTCCTGGACCACGTATCCGAGGTACGACTACGTTCCTGCCGGGCTCTTGAAAGTCGAAGTGGGCGGCGGTCCTGCGGTTCGCCAGGGAACCTGGACAGATAGCGATGGCTCGTTGACCGACGTCGCGCAGATCCTGCAGGAAATCGAACTTCGTACCGCCCACGCTGAGGCCCGGCGACTCGAACGCGAACGTCTAGAGCGCGAGAGGAGACAGCGGTGGGAACAGGCGATGGACGTTGCCCGCCAGCGCTACGCCGAGCACCACCGTGCAAGTGTCCTGTCCGCGCAGATGGATCGCTGGCGCCGGGCCCAGGAACTGGATCAGTACCTGGCGGCGATGCGCGCCCGCGCGCAGACACTTCCCGCTGAGGAGCACCATGACGCACACCAATGGATCGCTTGGGTACAGCAACATCGTGATGCCATTAA